>JBKPBB010000462.1:0-6101 GCA_046744245.1 Thermodesulfobacteriota bacterium | reverse complement strand
GAAGGGCTGCGCCATGCGCACCATCGCCTCGTAGGCCGCCTGGTCGCCGTGCGGGTGATACTTGCCGAGCACCTCGCCGACGATGGCCGCCGACTTCCGCGGCCGCGCCCCCGCCGTCAGGCGGAGGTTCTGGTACATGGCGTAGAGGATGCGCCGCTGGACGGGCTTCAACCCGTCGCGCACGTCGGGAAGGGCACGAGAAGTGATGACGCTGAGGGCGTAGCTGAGATAGCGCTCCTCGGCGGCTTCTC
The DNA here is from genome assembly GCA_046744245.1 of Thermodesulfobacteriota bacterium. Classification (GTDB taxonomy): domain Bacteria; phylum Desulfobacterota; class Binatia; order DP-6; family DP-6; genus DP-6. The sequence goes on along the minus strand of JBKPBB010000462.1, from coordinate 5,850 downwards.
GGAGATCGGTCTCGAGTGGCAGTGCTGCGGCTCGACCCATCGTCCCCCTCCCCACCCCCGTGTTGCGGCCGGCATCTTACCAGTCCGAACGGCGAAGGCGAGCGGCGCGCGTTCGCGCACGGCCGGGCCGGTTTGCAAGGGTTTTGCCGGCCAACCGCCGGCGTTCCCGGAGCGGGCACCTGGCATCCGCCTTGCTCTGACGGCCTCCGTGCAGAGCGGGGACGGTTCATGGTGATCCAGGTGCTGCTCGTCGCGGACGGTCCGGACGGCGCGGCGACCAGCGTCTCGACCACCATCGAGATCACCACCACCGACCCTCGCTGGCCGGCCTGGCTCGTGGATGCGATCACGTTCCAGGCCCAGGAAGGCGCCCGGCGGCTGCGCGATCAGCTGATCGAGCAGCAGGCGATCGCGGGCGACGGCTTCGTGCCGCTCGCGGCAGTCGTCCCCGCCGCCCAGGCCGGACGCTAGCCTGCCCGGCCGCGCCGGGACTGCCGCTGCCGCGGGACGGCAGCGGGCCCGGCGCGGCTCACGAGGCAGCAGCCAGGACATTCAGCCCATCGAAGGTCGACGGTGCAGGCACGGAGGCGAGAGGGCGGAGCCTCAGCCCCGCCCTCTCGGACATCGGCGTGGTCGGCGGTGTCAGCGAGGGCTACTGGGCGCTGCCGATGCCCACGGTACCGTTGATGTTCGCCGAGCTCACGCCCAGTGTCACGCAGTTCTGGTCCTGGGTGGTCGGGCTGAACGTGAGCGCAGCGAGCGACTGCTGGCCGACCGCGAACGTGGGCTCGTCGCTGCTGATGGTGTAGCTCGAGGGAGCGGTACACCCGGCCGGCACGCTGCTCGCGACCAGCGTGAGGGTCATGCTGGCGACGACCGTGCCCTGCAGCTGCACCGCGGCCAACGCCCCGGTCGTGTCGTAGGAGACGACTGTGTGCTTGCCGTCTGCCCAAGTGGCGAGGGATATCCCCGCCGTCGTGCTGTTGCCGCAGCTCCCGCTGCCCTGCGGGATGGGCTCCTGGTATTGCACCGTCCCCGTGGTCGTGCCGCCCGAGCAGGTGAGGGTGACCGTCTCCGGCAGCTGGATGCCCGCCGAGACGGTGCCGCTCGTCGGCGCCCCGGCGACGTTCGACTGGCAGCTGCTCAGGGTGCCGGTGAAGCTGTAGGCGAAGTTCGCGGACATACTGGTGAGCGGCGGGCTCAAATTCGCCACTCCTTGCAGCTGACACTCGCCACCGCCGGTCGCGGCTCCCGCGAGCGAGGCTCCAGGACCGGCCACCCACGCCACGGCGGCGCAGAGGGCTACGGCGACTACGATACCCGAACGACGAACGCCCATGGCTTGTTCCTCCCTCCCTTGTCCGTTCCTGACCCAAGCCGCGCCCATGAGTTTGGACGACAGCGTCGTGGGCGACTGCGTCAGATGCCGCCGGGAAAACTCTTGCAGATCGCCGACGTCGCCGTTGGCCACCCGGGGGCCAAGGTCAGGATTGTGTGTGATTGATAAGTAGTAGGCCGCCCAGCATGAAGCTATCAATGCCGCAATCCGGGGTGGTGGGGCCGCTGCGGGAAGGGAGCGCGGTCAGATCCTTTGGGGGCTGGGGCCGCCGCGGGAAGGGAGCGCGGTCCGATCCATGGCGGGATGGGCGCGCAGGCGACGCCACGTCCCCACCCCGAGGTCCGGCAGCGGGCCCGGCGCGGCTCCCGAGGCCGCGTCAGCCCTTTCCGCCATGCGCGGCGGACTCGAGCAGCAGCGTGCGCAGGTCCGTCAGGACGAGCGTGGCGTCGAGCAGCCCGACGCTGTACACGTTGCGCACCCGGCTCTCTCCGTCGAGCAGGAACACCTTGAGCACGTGGCGGAAGAGCCCGGTCCACGCGCCGTCCGCGAAGCGGAGCTTCGCCACCGGCTGATCGAAGTCGGCGAGCAGCGGCTGCAGCTCGGCCTCATCCCGCGTCGTCGCGAAGCGCCAGTCGCTCGCGGGCGCGTGGAAGGAGCGCATGACCGCCATGCGCGCGGGCGTGTCGCGCTCGGGGTCGAAGCTGATCGTCACCAGCACGACGCGGCGCGCGAGCTCCGCGTCGGCCGCGATGGCTCGGTCGAGCCGGTGCAGCACGGCCAGGCTGAGCGGGCAGCCCGTCGCCTCGATGCAGGTCGTGTAGACGAAGGCGACGACGGCCAGCCGACCCTGGGTGAGGGCGAAGAGCGTGGTCGGCCGTCCATCGGCGCCGAGCAGCGCGTGGTCCGTCACGGTGTCGATGGGGGGGAGCGTGTAGGACCCGGGCGCCGGCGGGGTGTACTCGGGCGCGAAGGCGCCGACGGCGTAGGTGTAGCTGAGCTCCGCGGGGTCGGCGGCGAGCAGCCGCGCGTCGTCGCCCGCGCTCGCTGCGGCGGCGCCGAGCGCGAGCACGGCGGCCGCGACGATCCGATGGCGCTTCACACGGCCTCAGCGCGCCGCGGTCAGGCGCCCGGTCTCGCCCGCGTAGATCTGGTTCTTGTAGAAGCGCTCCTGCCCGAAGTGCATGATGTGCGGGCGGCCGAGCTTCTCTTTCAGGAAGTCGACCGCGAAGAGCGGCGTGAGCTGCTTCCCGTCCCAGCCGTACGCCTTCAGGAACTGCTCGTTGTCCTTGCCCGTCTTGTCCCAGTTGGCGAGCAGCGAGGAGGTGAAGTAGACGCGCTTTCCGTCCCAGGTCTCCGACACCATGTTCACCTGGGAGCCGATCTTCTGCGTGTGCACCAGCTTCGGCTGGTGCGGGTCGCTCACGTCGTAGACGCGGCAGGTACCGTCCATGAAGGTGTCGACGAAGAGGAAGCCGTCGTCGGCCGAGAGACTGATGTCGACGGGGAGCGGAACGTCCATCGGATTCGCGATGTCGGCGACGTCGCTCGCCTTGAACGTGCCGTCGTCCTGCTGCTCGATGAGCCAGATCTTGGATTTGAGTGCGGCGGTGGTGAAGGCGTAGTTGTGCCGGGGCTGGAGGGCCCAGCGGATCTCGAGCGGCGCGCCCGGGACGTCGAGCGTCTGGATGGGCTTGCGGGCGTGAAAGTCCCAGACCAGCACGGTGTTGCCGAAGTGCTTCATCGCCTCCGCGTCGGCGATCACCTTGCGAAGGTCCGTCATGTAGTTGTTCCAGCCGGTGAAGGACGAGGTGAGCATGCGGTTGAGCCGCGGCTGCACCCGGGCATCGTAGCCGTACGCGGCTTTGTCGGGCAGCCAGAGCCTCTGGATGAACTTGCCGTCGTTGTTGTACTCGACGAGCGCCGTCCTGCCGCCGTGGTCCTTCTGGTTGGAGAGGCCGGTGATCAGCATCCGACCCGGGAGGGCGAAGAACGTGTGCGGGCCCACGACCCCGTCGCTGTCCTTGGCGAAGGAGTCGATGGTGCGGACGAGCTTCGGGTGCGCCGGGTCCGGCGCCACGTCGAAGACCCAGATCTTGCTGTCGTCGAGCCCCCCGGCCCAGAGGTGACGGCGGTCGTCGCCGAAGCCCGCATGGTGCGCCTCGTGGCGGCCGCCGACCGACACCGAGGAGATCACCTTGCCGTAGTGCGCCGCGTCCGCCGGGTTGGCGCCGATCGTGACCAGCTTGTCGGAGCCGTCGCCCACGCCCTCGACGCCGAGCGTCCAGACGTAGACGTAGTCCTCCTGCCCGGTGATCTTCGGCATGTACGGCGACATGCAGGTCTCGTCCGCGCGGGCCGGAGCGGCCGCCAGCAGCAGGGCGGCCAGCGCCGCGCGCGCCACCAGCCGCGAGAAGACGTGTCGTGTCATGGCGATGCCCTCCCTCGGCGGTCTCGTTCGGAGCGGCGGCAGGCCGCGGGGCGGGGCGACCCGCCCGGTCTCTCGTCCGCACCTCTAGCAGCACTCGGGCCGCGCCGTCGAGGAGCGTCTGATTCACGACCGACCCCTCCGCACCGAGTGTCCTCGGGGCCGTCGCCGCAGCTCACGGGCCGATGCACGCGGCGGGTGGATCACCATGGATGTCGCCTCGTCGCGCTCTGATCGAAGGTAGAGGGCGCGTCTCGCGTGAGCCCTCGGGCACGGACAGCACCGTCATGGTGTGGTTGTCGTCGCGCCAGGGCGGCTGGTAGAGGGAGAGCATGAGCCGGGTACCCGACCGGGTTCCCCCCGGTCCGATCAAGCTCACCTACGAGGACTACGTGGGTCTGCCGGATGACGGCCGGCGCTACGAGATCCTCGACGGGGAGCTGGAGGTGAGCCCGGCGCCGGCGCCGCGGCATCAAGCCGTGTTGGGGAACCTGCTCTGGATCCTCCACGGCCACGTCCAGGAACGCGGGTTGGGAAGGGTCTACTGCGCTCCCATCGACGTCATTCTCGCGCCGACCTCGGTCGTGCAGCCCGACCTGATCTTCATCGCCGCGGGCCGGGAATCGATCGTCACCGAGCGCGCAATCGAGGGGCCACCGGACCTTGCGGTCGAAATCCTCTCCCCCTGGTCGGGTCGCAGAGATCGGGTCGCCAAGGCCGCGCTCTACGCCCGCCACGGCATCCGGCATTACTGGGTCGTGGATCCCGACGCCCGCCTTCTGGAGGTGTACGAGCTGGAGAGCGCGGCGTACCGGCTCGTCGTCAAGCACGAGGGCGGGGCCCGCATGCGCACGGCGCTCTTCCCGGAGCTCGAGATCGACCTCGGCCGCGTCTGGGTCTGAGCGCGACCTGCCGGGTCACGGCGGGCGGGTCTACGCCGCGCGCCGCCCCGGGTTGCGCACGTTCTCCAGCTGCCAGCGCGCCATCGTGAGCACGTCGGAGAACCGCTCGCCCAGCTTGCGGACGACCGACGCCTCGAAGCCCGAGTGCATCTTGCAGTTGTGGCAGCGCGGGTCCTGGCGCGTCTCCCAGTAGTCCCAGTCGACGCCGCCGAAGAACTCCTTCCAGGTGGCGTAGTGCTGGCCTTCGATCAGGTAGCAGGGGCCCTTCCAGCCCTTCGGCGTGTAGGTGGGGTTGCCCCACGGGGTGCACGGGTAGTCGCGGAGCCCGGCCGCGAACTGGAGGAACAGCGGCGTGGAGGAGATCTTCCGGTAGCGCTTGGCGAGCTCGACGATGCGGCGGAACTTCTGGTGGATCTCCTCGAGGAAGAGGAAGTGCTCGTCGCCGGGGATGGACTCGTAGTGGTAGCCGGGCGAGAGCAGGATGCCGTCCACGTCGAGCCCGGTCAGGAAGGCGCACATCTCCTCGATCTCGGCGACGTCGGTCTCGCGGTAGACGGTGGTGTTGGTGCAGACGTAGTAGCCGAGGCGCTTCCCCTCCTTGATCATCGCGACCGCCTTGTCGAAGACGCCGGTGCGGTCGACCACGTAGTCGTGCGTCTTCTGCATGCCGTCCAGGTGGACGTTGATCGAGAGGCGCTTGTGCGGCCGGGCCTTCCTGTAGAAGCGGTCGAGGAGGATCGCGTTGGTGCACATGATGACGTGCTTCTTGCGCGCGATGATGCCCTCCACCAGCTCGACGATCTCGGGGTAGACGGTCGGCTCGCCGCCGCACACCGAGACCACCGGCGCGCCGCACTCGTCGACCGCCGCGAAGCACTTGGAGAGCGGCAGGCGGTCCTTCAAGTCGCCCGTGTAGCGTTCCGGCGAGCAGCCGATGCAGGCGAGGTTGCAGGTGTGGAGCGGCTCCAGCATGAGCACGACCGGCACGTGCTGGTTGCCCGCCCACCAGTTCTTGAGCTGCCACCTCATCATGTCGGTCGCGATGTGGAGCGGAAATCGCATCGAGCCTCCTTCTTGGATCAGATGCCGGCGGCGGTCGCCGCCTCGCGCGGGGCGGCGATCGCCTCCACCTCGAGCGCGGCCATGATGGCACCGAGCCGGCGCGCCGCCGATCGCTGCTGGCG
>JBKPBB010000283.1:0-1771 GCA_046744245.1 Thermodesulfobacteriota bacterium | reverse complement strand
GGAGGGGCAGCACATCCGCCAGGACATCTCCGTCACCTACAACACGAGCCACGAGCGGGCGGGCGACGTGTTCCGCTCGTTTCGCGGCGCCGACATCGCGGACATCGAGCGCACCTTCGTCCGCCGCACGATCATCACCGTATCGCAGAACGCCGCCGGGCAGATGTCGCTCACCGAGCTGATCTCGGCCCAGCGCGGCCAGCTGCAGAGCCGCATCCAGGACGACCTGCAGAAGGAGATGAACAAGATGGGCTTCGAGGTCGACAAGGTGAACCTGGGCGCGAGCCACCTCCCCGACATCATCGAGAAGCAGCTCCAGCAGAAGATGGCCGCGCAGCAGCAGGCGCAGCAGGCGGAGTACGAGCTGCAGCGCCAGCAGACGCTCGCCAAGGCGAAGGTGGCGGAGGCGGAGGGCGACGCGCAGTCGACCCTGGTCAAGGCCAAGGCGCAGGCCGAGGCGAACCGCCTCCTGCAGGAGTCGCTCACACCGCTCCTCATCCAGAACAAGGCGATCGACCGCTGGAACGGCTCCCTGCCCCAGTTCACCGGCGGCGGCGCGGTGCCCTTCCTGAACTTGAAGGAGCTCGGCGCGGGCGACGCGCACGCGGGCGCCGGGCGCTGAGCATCCCCGTCTCGGCGCGCCCGCGAGCGCTTGCGTGAGCCGTGGCGAGCGTGTACCAGCCGAAGCAGGTGTGCCGATGACGAGCCCCGAGGAGATCCGCCGCCGCATCGAGTCGGCGCTGCCCGGTGCCGAGGTCGAGGTCGCCGACACGACCGGCGCCGGCGACCACTTCGAGGTGCGCGTGCGGGCGGCGGCCTTCGCCGGCAAGACGCTCATCGAGCAGCACCAGATGATCTACGGGGTCCTCGGCACCCTCATGCCGGAGATTCACGCCCTGTCGCTGCGCACGGCAGCGGCGTAGGAGAGAGAGCGAGGATGGCCGACGTGCTGGACGAGATCGCGCGCGAGGTGAAGGACAACAAGGTCGTCATCTACATGAAGGGGACGCCGAGCTTCCCGATGTGCGGCTTCTCGGCCGCCACGGTGCAGGTGCTGAGAGAGGTCGGCGTGCCCTTCAAGGCGATCGACGTGCTCGCCGAGCCGGAGAAGCGCGAGGCGATCAAGCGCTTCTCCAACTGGCCGACGATCCCGCAGGTGTACGTGAGCGGGAAGCTCATCGGCGGGTGCGACATCGTGCGCGAGATGCATGCGCGCGGGGAGCTCGCGCCGCTGCTGCGGGCGGCGGTCGGGGGCTGACGCAGGCGAGCGCCGCAGGCCGCCGCAGGGCGCGATCCTCCAGCTCTCGGTGAGCCAGTAGTTGGCGAGCTTCTCGTACTCGCTGAGGACGATCTTGGCGTCGCGGCGGACGCGCCACCAGCGCGCGGCGGCGAAGGCGTCGTAGCGGGACGGGTGCATCGCGAGCGCGATGCCCGGGCCGAGCGCCTGGCGGAGGATCAGGCGGGCGCGGCGGCTGTGGGCGCGGGAGGTGACCACGACGACGCGCCGGAGGCGGTGCGTGCAGGCCCAGCGGGCGATGGTGCGCGCCTCGCTGTCGGTGCTGACCCCCCGGCGGCGGAGCACGACGATGGCCCGCGAAGGGACTCCCAGCCCGCGGAGCGCCGTCACGGTGAGCTCGTCGTCCTCGGGCAGGCGCACGCCCCGGGCGTCCAGCGCCGCCTGGCCGGTACGCGCGACCTCGCGTGTCACCACCACGCGGGGGGCGAGGCCGGCGCGGTAGAGGTCGGCCGCCGCGAGCGTGCGGTCGGGGAT
>JBKPBB010000342.1:0-4389 GCA_046744245.1 Thermodesulfobacteriota bacterium | reverse complement strand
GGCGTCGCAAAGGTCCGCGTGCGCCGGCGACCCGGCTGCGGTTTTTTTGTGGGATCGGCCATCGCCATCATTCCTGCGCGCTTCCATTCCACCCGGCTGCCGGGGAAGGCGCTGGCGTTGATCGGCGGGCGGCCCATGGTGTGCCACGTGGCGGAGCGCACGCGCCGCGCGCGCGGGCTCGCGCGCGTCATCGTCGCGACCGACGATGCGCGCATCGCGCACGCGATCGCCGCGACGGGCGCCGAGGCGATGCTCACGCGCGCCGACCACCCGAGTGGGACCGACCGCCTGGCCGAGGTCGCGCGCGCGCTCGACGCCGCGATCGTCGTCAACGTGCAGGGCGACCTGCCGCTCCTCGACCCGGCCATGGTCGAGGGCCTGGTCGCGCGCATGACGGCCGAGCCGACGCTGCCGATGGCGACGCTCGTCGTCGCGCTCCGCGACCAGGCCGAGTGGCGCTCGCCGCACGTCGTCAAGGCCGTGGTCGGCGCCGACGGGCGCGCGCTCTACTTCTCGCGCAGCCCGATCCCGTTCGATCGCGACGGGCGCCGGGCGCCCGGCGAACCCTTCGGCTGGCGCCACGTCGGCATGTACGCGTACCGGCGGGACGTGCTCCTCCGCCTGGCCGCGCTCCCGCCCTCGCCGCTCGAGCGGCGGGAGCAGCTGGAGCAGCTGCGGGCGCTCGAGAACGGGATTGCGATCGGGGTGGTCGAATGGACGGCGGCCGAGCCCTTGATCGAGGTCGACACGGAGGCCGACCTCGAGCGGGCGCGGGCGGCGCTGGACGGGGGGCGGACATGAGCGGGAAGAACGGGAAGACGAAGTTCATCTTCGTGACCGGCGGCGTGGTGTCCTCGCTCGGCAAGGGCGTGGCCTCGGCCTCGATCGGCGCCCTCTTGGAGGCGCGCGGGCTCAAGGTCACGCTGGTCAAGATGGACCCCTACATCAACGTCGACCCGGGCACGATGAGCCCCTTCCAGCACGGCGAGGTGTTCGTCACGGACGACGGCGCGGAGACCGACCTGGATCTCGGCCACTACGAGCGCTACGTCTCGACCCGGATGGCCAAGCGCAACAACTTCACCACCGGACAGGTCTACGAGAGCGTCATCACCAAGGAGCGGCGCGGCGACTACCTGGGCGGGACGGTGCAGGTGATCCCGCACATCACCGACGAGATCAAGCGCCGCATCAAAGAGGCGGCGGAAGGCGCGAACGTCTGCATCGGCGAGGTGGGCGGCACGGTGGGTGACATCGAGAGCCTCCCCTTCATCGAGGCGATCCGCCAGTTCGGCTGGGACCTGGGGCGGCAGAATACGCTCTACGTCCACCTGACCCTCGTGCCCTTCATCCCGACCGCGGGCGAGCTCAAGACCAAGCCCACGCAGCACAGCGTGAAGGAGCTCACGGGCCTCGGCATCCAGCCCGACGTGCTGCTCTGCCGCGCCGCCAAGCCGCTCGAGAAGAAGGTGAAGGGAAAGATCGCCCTCTTCTGCAACGTGGAGGAGGCGAGCGTCATCAGCGCGCCCGACGTGGAGACCATCTACGAGGTGCCGCTCGTGTTCCACGCCGAGGGGCTCGACGAGCGCGTCGTCGAGAAGCTCAACATCTTCACGGGCTCGCCCAACCTGACGCGCTGGCGGCGCATCGTCTCGGCCATCAAGAACCCGAAGGACACGGTCGAGATCGCGATGGTCGGGAAGTACGTCGATTTGACCGATTCGTACAAGAGCCTCAACGAGGCGCTCACGCACGGCGGGATCGCCAACGAGTGCCGCGTCAGGGTGAGCTACGTCGACTCGGAGAAGATCGAGCAGGAGGGGCTGCCCGAGAGCGTGAAGAGCGCCGACGCGATCCTGGTGCCGATGGGCTTCGGCCCGCGCGGCACCGAGGGGAAGATCCAGGCGGTGCGCCACGCGCGCGAGAACGAGATCCCCTTCCTCGGCATCTGCTTCGGCATGCAGATGGCCGTCATCGAGTTCGCGCGCCACGTGTGCGGCCTCGAGCGCGCCAACTCGACCGAGGTGGACCCCAACACGCCGCATCCGGTGATCGATCTCATGGGCACGCAGCGCGGCCTCACGCAGAAGGGCGGGACGATGCGCCTGGGAGCCTATCCCTGCGTGCTCGAGGAAGGCTCGCTGGCGCGCAGGCTCTACAATCGCCAGAAGATCTCCGAGCGCCACCGCCACCGCTACGAGGTGAACAACGCCTATCGCGAGCGGCTCCAGAAGGGCGGGCTCGTGCTCTCCGGCGTCTCCCCCGACGGCACGCTGGTCGAGGTGATCGAGCTCCGCGACCATCCCTGGTTCGTCGCGAGCCAGTTTCACCCCGAGCTCAAGTCGCGGCCGATGGAGTGCCACCCGCTCTTCAAGGGCTTCATCAAGGCGGCCCTCCAGGCCCGCGCCCGCCGGCGCGAGGCGCCGCTGCTCGGCGGCTTGAAGGTGGTGAAGCGCTAGTGGCGCGCGGGGTCCGCGTCGGGACGGTCACGGTCGGCGGCGGCGCGCCGCTCGCGCTGATCGCCGGGCCGTGCGTCATCGAGTCGCGCGACGCGGCCCTCCGCCACGCCGAGCGCGTGCGCGAGATCGCGGCCCGCGCGGGCCTGCCGGTCATCTACAAGTCGTCCTTCGACAAGGCGAACCGGACCTCGCTCGACGGCTTTCGCGGCGTGGGCATGGAGGAGGGCCTCGCCGTCCTCGCCGAGGTGCGGCGCGAGACCGGGCTCGCGGTGCTGACCGACGTGCACGAGAAGGAGCAGGTCGCCGCGGTCGCGGCCGTCGTCGACGTGCTGCAGACCCCGGCCTTCCTCTGCCGGCAGACCGACTTCATCGTGGCGGTCGCCGCCGCGGGCAAGCCGGTGAACCTGAAGAAGGGGCAGTTCCTCTCGCCCGGCGAGATGGAGCGGGTGGTGGAGAAGGCGCGCTCGACGGGCAACCAGGATCTGCTCGTGACGGAGAGGGGCTTCGCGTTCGGCTACAACAACCTGGTGGCCGACCTGCGCTCGCTCCCGATCCTGGCCGCGACCGGCTGCCCGGTCGTGTTCGATGCGACGCACAGCGTGCAGCAGCCGGGCGGGCTCGGCACGGCATCGGGCGGAGAGCGGAGGTTCGTCGCGCCGCTCGCACGCGCCGCGGTCGCGGCCGGCGCCGACGCGGTCTTCATGGAGGTGCACGAGGACCCGAGCCGCGCGCTCTCCGACGGGGCGACCAGCGTCCCGCTCGCCGACCTGCCGGCGCTCCTGGGCGAACTGGTCGCCATCGACCGCGCGCTGCGCGGGAGCGCCCGCGTCCGATGACCACCGAAGCGCGGCTCGCGCGCGCGCGGCGCGTACTCGACATCGAGCGGCGCGCCCTGGCGGCGCTGGGCGACGGCCTCGACGGGCGCTTCGGGCGCGCCATCGAGCTGCTGCTCGCCTGCCGCGGGCGGGTGATCGTCAGCGGCGTCGGCAAGTCCGGCATCGTGTGCCGGAAGATCGCCGCCACGCTCGCCTCGACCGGCACGCCCGCCTTCTTCCTGCACGCCGGCGAGGGCAGCCACGGCGATCTCGGCACGCTCGTGCGCGGCGACGTGCTGCTCGCGGTCTCGAACAGCGGCGAGAGCGCCGAGGTGCTGAGCCTCCTGCCGGTGGCGCGCCGCCTGGGCCTCCCGCTCATCGCCTTCTGCGGCAACCTCGACTCGACCCTCGCGCGCAGCGCGGACGTCGTCCTCGACGTGAGCGTGCCGGAGGAGGCCTGCCCCCTCGGTCTCGCGCCCACGGCCAGCACGACCGCGACCATGGCGCTCGGCGACGCGCTCGCCATCGCGCTGCTCGAGGAGCGCGGCTTCTCGACCGAGGACTTCGCGCTCCTCCATCCCGCCGGCGCGCTCGGCCGCCGCCTGCTGCGCGTCGAAGAGCTCATGCACCGCGGGGGCGAGGTGCCGCTCGTACCCGAGCGCGCGGCGTTCACGGACACGTTGGTCGAGATGACCTCCAAGCGGCTCGGCGTGACCGGGGTGGTGAACGGCGCCGGCGAGCTGGTCGGGGTCATCACCGACGGCGACCTGCGGCGCAAGCTCGAGCGGACCGTCGATCTCCGCACGCTGAGCGCGTGCGACCTGATGACCACCGCGCCCAAGACGATCGGCGGCGGCGCGCTCGCGGCCGAGGCCGTCGCGCTCATGGAGCGGCATGCGATCACCTCCCTCTTCATCCTGGCCGAGGGCAGCCGCCGGCCGGCGGGGGTGATCCACCTCCACGACCTGCTGCGCGCCGGCGTCGTCTGAGCCGTCCGCCTGATGGCCCGCCGCTCGCTCTGGCGCCGCCTCCGTCGCGCGACCCGCGACCCGCGCAACGCCGCGCTCGCGCGCGCGATCGGCGGCTTCGGCCGCGCGCTCGGCGCGCTCCCGATG
>JBKPBB010000054.1:0-10088 GCA_046744245.1 Thermodesulfobacteriota bacterium | reverse complement strand
TCGCTAAGACGTCACACCCTCGCGTCCTCTCCCGACCCGAGACAGGGTCTCGGGTCGCTAAGACGTCACACCCTCGGGTCCTCGTCGACCCGAGACACGGTCTCGGGTCGTACCTCCCAGGTGTCGCCGCGGTTCAGCAGGGCGCCGAGGTCGGCGGGCGACTTGGCCCTGGCGGCGGCGACCTGCCGGTTGAGGGCCTCCTCGTAGCGGGGGCGCTCGACGGCGGTGAAGACGCCGATCGGGGTCGGGAAGCGGGGCGGGCCGAGGCGCGCGATCAGGTAGGCGAGCGCGGGGTTGTGCTCGTCGTGGACCAGGAGATCGGCCTCGGTGATGCCGTCGCCGAGCTGCACCACCTCGGGCTGGAAGGCGCGCAGGCGGATGCCGTGGTCGCGGTTCTTGCCGAAGATGAGCGGCTTCCCGTGCTCGAGGACGAGGGTCGAGTCGGCCTTGCTCGCCTTGTCGGTCACGTCGTTGAACGCGCCGTCGTTGAACACGTTGCAGTTCTGGAGGATCTCGACGAAGGCGGCGCCCTTGTGCTCGTGCGCGCGGCGCACGATCTCCTGCAGGTGCTTCGACTCGACGTCGACGCTGCGCGCGACGAAGCTCGCCTCGGCGCCGAGCGCGAGCGCGATCGGGTCGAAGGGGTGGTCGACCGAGCCGGCGGGCGTCGACTTGGTCACCTTGCCGACCTCGGAGGTGGGCGAGTACTGGCCCTTGGTGAGGCCGTAGATCTTGTTGTTGAAGAGGAGGATGTTGATGTCGAGGTTGCGACGCAGGACGTGGATCAGGTGGTTGCCGCCGATCGAGAGCGCGTCGCCGTCGCCGGTGACGACCCACACCGACAGCTCGGGGCGCGTCGCCTTGAGCCCGGTCGCGATCGCCGGCGCCCGCCCGTGGATCGAGTGGAAGCCGTAGGTGTTCACGTAGTACGGGAAGCGGCTCGAGCAGCCGATCCCCGAGATGAAGACGAAGTTCTCGCGCGCCACGCCCAACTCGGGCAGCACCTTCTGCACCTGCGAGAGGACGGCGTAGTCGCCGCAGCCCGGGCACCAGCGCACGTCCTGGTCGGAGACGAAGTCCTTCTTGCCGAGCTTCTGCTCGGGGGTGCTCACGCGAGGCTCTCCTTGGCGAGAAGCTTCAAGCACCGGCTCACGATCTCGGACACCTTGAAGGGCCGGCCCTGGATCTTGTTGAAGCCGATCGCGTCGACCAGGTACTCGGCGCGGATGAGACGCACGAGCTGTCCCAGGTTCATCTCGGGCACCAGCACCCGCCGGTAGCGCCGGAGGATGCCGCCCAGGTCGGCGGGGAGCGGGTTCAGGTGGCGGAGATGCACGTGGGCCACGGCGTGGCCCGCCGCCTGCAGCTCGCGCACCGCCTGCGTGATCGAGCCGTAGGTGCTGCCCCAGCCGACGACGAGCAGCTCGCCCTCGGGCGGGCCGAAGACCTCCAGCGCAGGGATCTCCCGGATGATGCCGGCGATCTTGCGCGCGCGTACCCGGATCATCTGCTCGTGGTTGGTGGGTGCGTAGCTCACGTTGCCGGTCAGGTACTCCTTCTCGAGGCCGCCGATGCGGTGCTCGAGGCCGGGCGTGCCGGGGACGACCCACGGGCGCGAGAGCGTCTCCTCGTCGCGCAGATAGGGGAAGAAGCCGCTTGCCTCGGTGCGGAAGGCGACCGGCACCTCGGGGAGCGTGGCCGGATCGGGGATGAGCCACGGCTCGGCGCCGTTGGCGAGGTAGCCGTCGGTCAGCAGGACGACCGGCGTCATGTATTTGACCGCGATGCGCACCGCCTCGAACGCCATCCGAAAGCAGTCGGCGGGTGTGGCCGCGGCCAGCACCGGCACCGGCGACTCGCCGTGGCGGCCGTACATCGCCATCAGGAGATCGGCCTGCTCGGTCTTGGTGGGCATGCCGGTGGAGGGGCCGGCGCGCTGGATGTCGGTCACGACGATCGGCAGCTCGACGGCGAGCGCCAGGCCCACGGTCTCGGCCTTCAGGTTCATGCCCGGGCCGCTGGTGGTGGTGATGGCGATCGCGCCGCCGAAGGCCGCGCCGAGCGCCGCGCCGATGCCGGCGATCTCGTCCTCGGCCTGGAAGGTGTAGACGCCGTACTGCTTCCAGCCCGAGAGCTCGTGCAGCACGTCGCTCGCGGGCGTGATCGGGTAGCTGCCGAGGAAGAGGGGCCGTCCCGCCTTCGTGGCCGCGCACACGAAGCCGAGCGCGGTCGCCGTGTTGCCGGTGATGTTGCGATACTTGCCGGGGGCGATCCTGGCCGGTCGGATCTCGTACGAGACGGCGAACAGCTCGGCGTTCTCGGCGAAGTTGAAGCCGGCGCGCAGCGCGCGCACGTTCGCCTCGACCAGCTCCGGCGTCTTCTTGAAGCGCTCTTTGATCCACGCCTCGGCGGGCTCGATCGGCCGGTGGTAGAGCCAGGACGTCATGCCGAGGCAGAAGAAGTTCCGGCAGCGGAAGACCGAGCGCGCCGACAGGCCCAGGTCCTTGAGGGCCGCGGTGGTGAGCTTGGTCACCTCGGCCTGGAAGAGCTGGTAGCGGTCGAGCGAGCCGTCTTCGAGGGGGTTCGACTCGTACTCGGCCTTCTTCAGGTTCTGCTCGTTGAAGCCCTCGCGGTCGACGATGAGGATGCCGCCCGACTTGAGGTCGCCGACGTTCATCTTGAGGGCGGCCGGATTCATCGCGACCAGGACGTCCAGGTCGTCGCCGGGTGTGAAGACCTCGTTCGAGGAGAAGTTGAGCTGGAAGGCGCTCACGCCCGCAAGCGTGCCGGCGGGGGCGCGGATCTCGGCCGGGAAGTCGGGCAGGGTGGCGAGGTCGTTGCCCGCCAGCGCCGACTCGGTGGTGAATTGCATGCCGGTCACCTGCATGCCGTCGCCCGAGTCGCCTGCGAAGCGAATGACGACCGTGTCGCGTGTCTCGACGCGCTTGCGCGGGCTGGTCACGCCGTCCAGCATTGGCCTCAACCTATAGCGTGGGGGGTGGGCGGTTGCAATTCTTGCCGGCGGCGCTCTCCGTCGTCGTGCCGACGCTCGACGAGGCGGAGGCCTTGCCCGCGACGCTCGCGGCCGCCCGGCAGCCGGGCGTACACGAGGTCATCGTGGTGGACGGCGGGAGCCGCGACGGCACACGCGCCGTGGCGCGCTCACTCGCCGACCGCGTGCTCGAGGCGCCGCGCGGACGGGCGCGGCAAATGAACGCCGGTGCGGCCGCGGCGCGCGGTGACGTGCTCCTCTTCCTGCACGCCGACACACGGCCCCCCGCGGGCTACGCGCAGGCGGTGGCCGGCGCGCTTGCGGATCCGGCGGTCGTCGGCGGGCGCTTCGACGTGCGGCTCGACGCGGCGGGGCTCGCCTACCGGGCGCTCGGGCGCCTGATCAGCCTGCGCTCGCGTCTGACGCGCGTGGCGACCGGCGATCAGGCGATCTTCGTCCGCCGCGTGGTCTTCGAGCGCCTGGGCGGCTATCCGCTCGTGCCGCTGATGGAGGACGTCGCGCTCAGCCGGGCCATGAAGCGCGCGGGCCGGGTCGCGTGTCTCAGCGAGACGGTCACCACCTCGGCGCGCCGCTGGCAGCGCCACGGCGTGGCGCGCACCGTGCTGCTCATGTGGGCGCTGCGCGCCGCGTACTACGTCGGTGTGCCGCCCGCGCGCCTGGCGCGCGTCTATCCGGACGCGCGCTGAAGCCTCCTGGCCCTTTCCGCCGCGCTCGCAACCTCCCTGCTCGCCCCGGGCCGCGCCGGCGGTTACCATCTCGGCATGCTGGCTGCCGGCCCCGCTGCCGTGCTCTCGGTGGAGGATATGGACCGCCTGCGCGCGGCCTGCCGCCGCACGGTGATCGACCCCCGGCGGGGCCTCTTCGGCCCCGAGAGCGTCGTCTGGCGCGTCAACCGCGAGGCGGTCGCTCTGCTCGGCGGGGGCCGCGCCCTTCTCCTCCAGGTCGCGCACCCGCTCGTCGCCGCCGCCGTCGCGGCGCACAGTCGCTTCCGGGCCGAGCCGCTCGTGCGTCTGCGGCGGACGCTCGACCTCATGCTGACCATCGTCTTCGCGGACGCCGCACACGCGATGGCCGCGGTCCACGAGATCGAAGGCGTGCACGCCCGGGTCAACGGCGTCCTCGATGCCGACGTCGGCCCGTGGCGGCGCGGGACGCCCTACGACGCGAACGACCCGACGCTCCTCCTCTGGGTCCACGCGACGCTCGTCGACACCGCGCCGCTCGTCTACCGGCGCTTCGTCGCGCCGCTCTCGCTCGAAGAGCGCGCGACCTACTACGAGGAGTCGAAGGTCGGCGCCCGACTGCTCGGCATTCCCGACGCGCTGATCCCCCCGACCCCTCGGGCGTTCGAGGACTACGTCGAGGCGATGATCCGCGACGACGTGCTGACCGTCGGCGAGACGGCCCGCGACCTCGCCGCGTCGATTCTGCGGCCGCCGCTCCCGCGTCCCCTCGGCGAGCCGTTTCGCGTCGCGCGCTTCTTCACCGTCGGGCTCCTGCCGCCCGCGTTGCGCGAGCGCTACGGGCTCACGTGGACGGCGCGGCAGGAGTGGCTGCTCGACGCGCTCGCGGCCTGCGCGCGCCGGACGCTGCCCTTGGTTCCCGAGTGCCTGCGTCTGCTGCCGCAGGCGCGGCGCTCTCCGCCGCCATGATCCCGGCTGCCATCGCTCGCTAGTCCTCCCGGCGCACCGCCTCGGCCTGGGTCTTGCCCTTCTTCGGATTGTGGCCGATGCGGAAGCTGAGCCGCGTGCCGGACGTGATCCCCTCGCCGCCGTCCTCGCACTGCGTGACGTGGAAGAAGATCGAGCGTCCCTGATCGTAGTGAAGGAAGCCGAAGCCCTTCTCGGCGAAGAAGCGGTCGACGACGCCGACCAGGCGCTCCTCGTCGGTCCCGTCGCAGGCCACCCGGTCCAGGATGGCGAGCTCGGGCGGGAGCGGCGGGTCGGCGAGGGACGTCGTCGGACGGGCGGTGAGCGCCGCGCGGCGCGCCGCGAGCGTCGAGTCGTCCGGCACCAGACGCCCGAGCGCCTCCAGATGGCGGGCGGCGTCATCGAGGCACCCGAGCTGCTCGGCCAGATCGGCGGCCAGGCGGAGCGCGTCCGGGAAGGCGCCCTCGCGCCGGCAGGCGAGCGCCCGCTCCGCCTGCGCGAGCGCCGCGTGCGGTCGGCCGCAGGCGAGGTGCAGGCGCGCCAGCTCGAGACGGATCAAGGGCTCGGCGCCCGGCAGGCACTCCATCGCCTCGACCAGCGCGTGCGCCGCCTCGGGGAGCCGGCGCGTGGCGTGAAGGTGGAAGCGGCCAAGGGCGAGGAATGCGAACGCGCCGCGCGGGAGCAGGGTGCCGCGGCGGTAGGCAGCCTCGGCGGGCTCGAGCTCGCCCCGCAGCTCGTGCACCCGGCCGAGGCGCTCCCAGAGGTAGCTCGACTCGGGATCGAGGTCGCGCGCCGCGGTGAAGGCGGCGAGGGCGGCGTCGAGGTCGCCGCGCCGGAGGTGCAGCTCGCCGCGGCACGCGAGCGTATGCTCCTCACGGATGGTGGGCGGGTCGCTGCCGCGGTCGAGCGCGCAGCACTGATCGAGCGCCTCGGCCGAGCCCTCGAAGTCGCCGAGATCGCGCAGCCCGCGCGAGAGGTGGAACAGCACCTGCACCTGCACGCCGCGGCCGCGCTGGCGCTGCTCGCTCGGCGCGTCCTCCCAGATCTTGCGCGCGCGGCTCAGGGCCTCGACCGCGTCGTGCGGGCGGTGCACCTTCTCGAGGCAGTAGCCGCGGCGAAAGAGGCAGAGGTGGTAGGTCGGGAAGGAAGAGAGGGCGAGGTCGTACCAGCGCAGCGCCTTCGTCCACTTCTTCTTGCGCTGGAAGTACCAGCCGATGGCGCAGTGGAACACGGCGGCGCGCCGCGGCGCGAGCTCGGCGCAGCGGAGGAGGTAGCGCTCGACCTTCTCCTCGTTGCCGAGCATGCCGAAGGCGCGGCCGATCTCGTAGAGGAGCTCGGTCGAGTGCCAGGTCTCGCTCTCCGGAGTGTCGTCGATCGCGCCGTAGCGCGCCACGATGGTGTGCAGCTCGCCGCGGTTGGCGAGCGCGCGGACCTCGGCGAGGATGGCGGCGACGTCCATCAGCCGCCCGCCCCGGTCACCTGGCGGGTGGTGCGGAAGTGGAGCTTCGCCACCTGGCCGAGCGCGTCGGCGCCGTGGCGGGCGACGAAGGTCCGGCCGGCGGCGAGCACGGGCGGTCCGGCGCCCTTCGGCAGCGGCGTTCCGAAGCGC
Organism: Thermodesulfobacteriota bacterium; assembly: GCA_046744245.1. Classification (GTDB taxonomy): domain Bacteria; phylum Desulfobacterota; class Binatia; order DP-6; family DP-6; genus DP-6. The sequence goes on along the minus strand of JBKPBB010000054.1, from coordinate 3,817 downwards.
GTGCTGAGGGCGTCCAGCCGGCGCAGGAACTCGGCGCGCGCCACGATCGAGGCGGCGGCCACGACCGGGTCCGACTCGGCGCGGGGACGCTGGGTCAGGCTGATGCGGCGGCCGCGCTCGAGGAGGGCGCGCTCGAGGACGCGCGCGTCCCCGAACTGGTCGGAGATCGCCTCGCGGCACTCCGGGATACGCTCGAGCAGGTTCTCGATGACGCGTGCGTGGGCCCAGGCGAGCAGCCGGTTCAGGTTCCCCACCTTCGCGTAGAGCGCGTTGTAGCGCTCGGGGCCGATCGCCACCACCGCGGTGGGATAGGCCTCCCGCACGGCGCGGGCCAGGCGCTCGACCTGGCCGTCGGACAGCGTCTTGCTGTCGCGCACGCCGAGCGCCGCGAGCACCTCGCGGCCGCCGTCGGGGACGTACACACCCGCCACCACGAGCGGGCCGAAGTAGTCCCCCTTGCCGGACTCATCGGTTCCGATGGTGCCAGCAGGTGCCAGGCGCTCCATCGGTCCCTCCCTCCGCCAGCTTGCCCCATCCGCCGCTCCCGTTGCCGTGTACCAACGAACTCATTAGATTTCAAATGGAACGCCCCCTGCGGGGGTTACCAGTGGACGAGCGGCGGGGGGAGGGGCGGTCGCGGGCCGCGCACGATCACCCGGCGCCCCTCGACGGTGAGGCGCCCCTCGGCGAAGAGCTGGATCGCGAGGGGATAGATCTCGTGCTCCACGGCGAGGATGCGCCGGCGGACCTCGTCCTCGGTGTCCTCGGGACCGATCGCCACTGCGCCCTGCACGATGATCGGGCCGTGGTCCGTGTGCTCGTCCACGAAGTGGACCGTCGCGCCGGCGATCCTGACCCCGTACGCGAGGGCCTGGCGCTGGGCATCGAGGCCTTTGAACGAGGGCAGCAGCGCCGGGTGGACGTTCATGACGCGGAGCGGAAAGGCGGCCAGGAGGACCGGCGTGACGAGGCGGTCGAAGCCCGCCAGCAACACGAGCTCGACGCCCGCCTCGCGGAGCGCCGCGACCACGGCGCGGTCGAAGTCCTCGCGGCGTGCGAAGCCCTTGTGATCGATGACGCGCGTCGGGATGCCAGCGGCCTCGGCCCGCGCGAGGCCGGGGGCGCCGGCGCGGTTCGAGACGACCACGCGGAGCGCGCAGGCGAGCTGGCCGGCCGCGATGCGGTCGATGATCGCCTGCAGGTTGGTGCCCGTCCCGGAGATGAGCGCGCCGGCGGCGACCACGCGCTCCCTTTAGCGCGCCCGCGGGCCCGCTACCAGCGATCGGGCTCGAACATCCGGTCCTGCCGCGCGGCGCGGCGCTGGAGGATGGCGCGCTGCTCGGGGTGGGTGAAGATGTAGAGGTCCTTGCGCTCGATGCCGCGCACGACGCGGCGGGCGACCTCCTCGGGGCCGATGACGCTGCCCATCATGGCGGCGCCCTCGGGGACCGCCGCCTCGCCCGGGTTGCGCAGGGCCGCGGGCCGGTTGCGGATCGAGTTCTCGTTGATCTTGGTCTCGACGATCATCGGGCAGAGGACGCTGACGCCGATGCCGTGCTCGGCGAGCTCGCGGTGGAGGGCCTCGCTCAGCCCCACCACGGCGAACTTGGAGGCGCAGTACACGCCGAGCCAGCGCATCCCGACCAGCCCCGCCATGGAGGCCGTGTTGACGATGTGCCCGCCGGCGCCGCGCGCGAGGAGGCGCGGCACGAAGGTCTCGACGCCGTGCACGACGCCCCAGAAGTTGACGTCCATGGTGTACTGCCAGTCGGCGTGCGTCGAGGCGGCGATCTCGCTCATGGTGGCGACGCCGGCGTTGTTGCACACGATGTGCACGGCGCCGAAGCGCCGCTCGGCCGCGTCGGCGAGCGCGCGCACGCTCTCGAGCGCGGTCACGTCGGTCGGCACGACGAGCACGTCGGCGCCGCCCTAGCCGAGCGCGGCGGCCACCCCTTCCATCGCCGCCCGATCGACGTCGGCGAGCACGATGCGCGCGCCGCGCGCGGCGAAGGCGCGCGCCAGGGCGGCGCCGATCCCGCCGCCGCCGCCGGTGATGACGGCGACCCGTCCCTGGAAGTCGTCCATGGCCGCCAGGCATACTCCGCGCCGCGGCCGGTGACCAGCGCTGGACAGGGGGCGGCGGGCGATGCTACGCGAACCGCGTGAGCGCCTCCGCGACCACCGCGCCGCGCGGCCGCCGCCCGATCGTTCCCTTCCTCCGTCTGCCCGACGAGGGCGAGCCCTACCTGGTCGGCCGGCGCTGCCAGCCGTGCGGGGCGGTCTACCTGGGCGCGCGGCGCGCGTGCTCCCGGTGTACCGCCGAGGGGCCGTTCGAGGAGATCCCGCTGTCGCGCAAGGGGACGCTCTGGGTCTGGTCGATCGTGCACCAGTCCATGCCCGGGGTCCCGGTGCCGTACGTGGTCGGCGTCGTCGACCTGCCTGAGGGCGTGTCGGTGCGCTCGAACCTGATCGACGTCGAGCCCGATCCCGCCGAGCTCCGCTTCGGCATGCCGGTCGAGATGACGACCGGCGTCTCCCAGCAGGACCGGGAAGGCAACGACGTGGTCGCCTTCTACTTCCGCCCCGCTCGGGGCTAGGAGCATCCGCCATGCGAGACGTGTACGTCGCCGGCGTCGCCATGATCCGCTTCGGCCGCTACCCGGAGCGGGACGTCCCCGACCTGGGGGCCGAGGCGGTCCTCCTCGCGCTCAAGGACGCGGGCCTCTCGATCAAGGACGTGGAGCTGATGGCGGCCGGCTGTCTCTTCCAGGCGAACGCGATGGTCGGCCAGCGCATCCTCCAGGAGGTGGGGCAGACGGGCATCCCGGTGGTGAACGTGGCCAACGCCTGCGCCACCGGCTCGACCGCGTTCCGCGAGGCGTGGCTGGCGGTCGCCTCGGGCGCGCACGAGGTGGCGCTCGCGGTCGGCGTCGAGCAGATGGGGAAGATGGGGCTCCTCGGGGGCGGCGGCGGCTCGGGCATCCGTACCGAGGGCGTGATCGGGAGCGGCCTCATGCCCGCGGTCTTCGGCCAGGCGGGCATGGAGCACATGCGGCGCTACGGAACGACGCAGGAGCAGTTCGCGAAGGTGGCGGTCAAGAACCACAAGCACTCCACCAAGAACCCGCTCTCGCAGTACCAGAACGAGGTGGGCCTCGAGGACGTGCTCAAGGCGCGCATGGTCGCCTACCCGAACACGCTCTACATGTGCTGTCCGACCGGCGACGGGGCGGCGGCCGCGGTCGTCGTCTCACCCGAGAAGGCGCGCCAGCTCGGCGCCAGGGTGAAGGTGCTGGCCTCGGTCCTCACCTCCGATCCGTGGACGGAGCGGGACCTGACGCTGCCCGACGTGAGCACGCTCACGCGCAACGCCGCCCGCAAGGCCTACGAGCTGGCCGGCATCGGGCCCCAGGACCTCGACCTGGTCGAGCTGCACGACTGCTTCGCGACCGCCGAGCTGCTCCACTACGAGAACCTCGGTCTGTGCAAGGACGGCGAGGCAGGACGGATGATCGACGAGGGCGAGAGTGCGCACGGGGGCCGGATCCCGGTCAACGTCTCGGGTGGCCTCCTCTCCAAGGGCCATCCCCTCGGCGCCACCGGCGTCGCCGGCATCTTCGAGGTCACCTCCCACCTTCGCGGCTCCGCCGGCGCCCGCCAGGTGCCTGGCGCCAAGGTGGGTCTGTCACACGTGATCGGCCTGGGCTCCGCCTGCACAATAAACGTCCTCGGCGTCTGAGCCGACGGCGTACGAGCGCGGGGACGGGGGCGCCCTCGCAGCGCCGCTGCGCCGCTACGTCTGCGTGCATCGATACGC
>JBKPBB010000241.1:0-3153 GCA_046744245.1 Thermodesulfobacteriota bacterium | reverse complement strand
GCACGTCGCCCAGGGTGGCGGTCACGCCGGCCAGGAAGCCGATGGTCGAGATCACCCCGTCGTTCAGGCCGAAGATGACCTCGCGCACGAGGCGGCCCTGGGGGGTGTGCCAGGCCTCGTCGTGGAAGCGCTTGAGCGGCTCGGCGAGCCAGGTGACCGGAGGCGGGGAGGCCGGTCGCTCCTCGGGCGTGGACGCCATGGGGTTCGCGCTCCGGGACGCCGCCCCTTATAGGCTCCAAGTCCTGGCAGGTAAAGGACTTTCCACGAGCAAATCAGATTTTCATCTTGACATCCGGGCGCCGCGAAGATACTCTCCGCCGGACTTTTTCGGATGGAAATCCGGCGGGTTAGGGGGACGGGGGGAGATGGCCGTTTACACCGTGCTCGATAAGCGTGAGCTCGCCGAGGTCGTCGAGGATCACGGCCTCGTCAAGCTGCTCGCGGCGCAGGGCGTCGCGGCCGGCTCCGTCAACACCACCTATCTGCTCGAGACCGCGCGCGGAAAGCATCTGCTGCGCGTCGACGAGGTGAAGGGCGAGCTCGAGGTGAAGCGCGAGCTCGATCTCCTCCTCTTCCTCCGCAAGCACGGCTTCCCGTGCCCGCAGCCGATCGCCGATCGCAAGGGACGCCACTACCGCGAGGCGGGCGGCAAATGCCTCTCCGTCTATCGCTGGTACGACGGCCACGTGCTGCGCCCGGAGCGCATCAACGCCGGGCAGCTCGAGAGCATCGGGCGCGTGCTCGCCGATCTGCACACCATCGGTAAGAGCTACAAGAAGGGGATCGAGAACCGCTTCAGCTTCGAGCGGGTCGCGGGCCTCTACGGCGAGGTGCGCGGGCGGCTGCCCACGTACTTCAAGCGCATCGTGCGCACGCTCGACGACGAGGTCGACTACCTGCAGAACTACCTCGAGACGAAGCTCCCGAAGGGCATCATCCACGGCGACCTCTTCCACGACAACCTGATCGTGAAGGGCGACAAGGTCGTCGCCGTCCTCGACTTCGAGGCCGCCTCGCGCGGCAAGTTCATCTTCGACCTCGCCACCGCGGTGAACGCGCTCTGCTTCGACGGCGAGGGGTACAACCTGAAGCGCTTCGAGGCCCTCATCGCCGGCTACGAGAGCCTGCGCGCGCTCTCGCTCGCGGAGTGGGATGCGTTCCCGAACGAGCTCCGCTTCTCGGCGCTGCGCTTCACGGTGACGCGGATGCGGGACTTCTTCCTGAACCCGGTCGACGACCCGCTGCGCGTCAACAAGGACTTCCGGGAGTTCTACGAGCGGCTCCGCATCCTGCGCCGCGAGCGCGACGGCGGCATGGAGGGGCTCCTCATGGCGATGGCCACCGGCTACGATTACCGGAAGTACCAGAAGGTGAAGGCGCTCGAGAAGAAGGGCACGAAGTAGCCCGCCTCGCGGCGCCCGCCCAGCCGACCGTGAAGATCAGCCAGCGCTACGCCGAGGGGCGCCCCGTCATCTCCTTCGAGTTCTTCCCGCCCGCCACCGCCGCGGGCGAGGACGCCCTCATGCGCACGATCGACGCGCTCCGGCCGCTGGGCCCGGGGTTCATCACCGTGACCCGCACCGGGACGAAGCCGCGCGAGGCGCCGGTCGAGCTGGTGACGCGCATCCGCGCGCTCGGCCTCGAGGGCGCGGCGCACGTGACCTGCATCGAGGCGAGCCGGGACGAGATCGCGGCGCACTGCGAGCTCCTCGTCCGGCGCGGTATCGAGAACGTGGTCGCGATCCGCGGCGACCGTCCGAAGGATCCCGGCTTCCGCCCGCCGGCGAACGGCTTTCGCTACGCGCTCGACATGATCCGCTTCATCCGCGAGCGCGGCCACGACTTCTGCCTGATCGGGGGCGGGCATCCCGAGGGGCATCCGGAGTGCCGCGACCGCGAGCGCAGCATCGAGCACCTCAAGATGAAGGTCGACGCAGGCCTCGAGGTGGTGATCACGCAGCTCTTCTACGACAACGCGGACTACTTCGGCTTCGTCGAGCGCGCCCGGCGCGCGGGCATCGCGCTGCCGCTCGTCCCCGGCATCATGCCGATCACCACCTGGCCGCAGATCGAGCGCATCACGACGCTCTCCGGGAACCAGGTGCCGCCGCGGCTCCGCGCCGCGCTCGAGCGCGTGCGCGACGACGAGCAGGCCGCCGTGGCGGTGGGCGTGGAGTGGGCGACGCGGCAGTGCGCCGAGCTGCTGCGCGAGGGCGCGCCCGGTATCCACTTCTACACCCTCAACCGCTCGCCCGCGACGCGCGCCATCTTCGAGAACCTGCGCCGCGAGGGCATGATCCCGCGCTGAGCCCGAGCGCCTTGCGACGCCGGAGCGCTTCCGTTAGAGCCTGGACGCATGCCGGCCGACGACCTGGAGAAGCACGTGCGCGCGATCCTGCGCGCCATCGATCCCGAGCCGGAGCGTGAAGGCCTCGCGCGCACGCCCGAGCGCGTGGCGCGCGCGCTCGCCTTCTTCACCAAGGGGCACGAGGAGGATCCCCGCCGGGTCGTCAACGGAGCGCTCTTCATCGACGAGGAGTACTCCGAGATGATCGTGCTCAAGGACATCGACTTCTACTCGCTGTGCGAGCACCACATCCTGCCCTTCTTCGGCAAGGCGCACGTGGCGTATCTGCCCAACCGCCGCATCGTCGGGATCAGCAAGCTCGCGCGGCTGGTCGAGGTCTTCGCGCGCCGCCTGCAGGTGCAGGAGCGCATGACGAGCCAGATCGCGACCACGATCGCCGAGCAACTCGAGCCGCTCGGGGTGGGTGTGGTGCTCGAGGCCGAGCACCTCTGCATGCGCATGCGCGGGGTCGAGAAGCAGAACTCGGTCGTGGTGACGAGCGCCATGCTCGGCGTCTTCCGCGAGCATCAGACGACGCGCGAGGAGTTCATGACCCTCATCGGGCGGCGGTGAGCCCGGCGGGCCTGGCCGCGCACGCGCTCGCGCTGCTCGGGGCGGGTGCGGGTCCGGTCCTGGTCGTCTGCCCGTGGGCGCCGCGCCTGGCGGCGCGCGCGGCTGCTCTCCTCGGCCCGATCGGCGGTCCGATCGCCGTTGCCTGCCCCGGTACCCCGCGGCTGGCGCGGGCGCTCGCCGCGCGCGTCCGGCCGGCGGCCGCAGGAGAGTCGGCGGCGGGTGCGGTCGTCGCC
>JBKPBB010000398.1:0-4020 GCA_046744245.1 Thermodesulfobacteriota bacterium | reverse complement strand
TGGGACATGACCTACCTCGGCATGCAGGTGCTGATCGAGGGACTCGCGCTCGCCGCCTTCGCCACCATCCGCGACCAGGCGAAGAACTCGCTCGCCGCGGCGGTGAACGCCTACGTCATGCAGGACGAGGCGCGGCACGTCGCCTTCGGGCGGCTCACGCTGCGTGACTACTACCCGCAGCTCACGCAGGCGGAACGCGACGAGCGAGAAGAATTCGCGGTCGAGGCCTGCTACCTGATGCGCGACCGCTTCCTCTCCGAGGAGGTGTGGGAGACGGTCGGCCTCCCGGTCGAGGAATGCGTCGGCTACGTCGAGTCCTCCCAGATCATGCGCCAGTTCCGCTCGCTGCTCTTCAGCCGGATCGTGCCCACCATCAAGGACATCGGCCTCTGGGGGCCGAAGATCCGCCGCGCCTACTCGAACATGGGGATCATCGGCTTCGCCGACGTGGACACCGAGCAGCTGACCCGCGAGGACGAGCGCGTGGCCGAGGAGTTCGACGCCCGGCGCCCGCACTGAGGACGGACGGCGCCGCTCAGGGCAGCGCGGCCGCGGCCTCGGCGAGGGCACGCTCCGTGGTCGGCCAGTCGATGCACGCGTCGGTGATCGACACCCCGTAGCGGAGCCCGGCGCTCCCGCCGGCGAGCGGCTGGTTTCCGGCCTCGAGGTTGCTCTCCAGCATGAAGCCCATGATGGAGCGGTTGCCGGCCCGGATCTGCTCCACCAGGTCGTCCAGCACGCGCGGCTGGCGGGTGTAGTCCTTGGCCGTCTGCGCGTGGCTGCAGTCGACCAGGACGCGCGCGGGCAGGCCGGCCGCGAGCAGCAGCTCCTCGCAGCGGCGGATGCTCCCGGCATCGTAGTTGGGCGTCCGCCCGCCGCGCAGGATGATGTGCCCGTCGGGGTTGCCCTCGGTGTGGATCACGGAGGCGACGCCATCCTGGTCGATGCCGAGGAAGGTGTGCGGATGGCGCGCCGACTCCAGCGCGTTGATGGCGACCTGCTGGTTGCCGTCGGTCGTGTTCTTGAAGCCGACCGGCATCGAGAGCCCGCTCGCCATCTCGCGATGCGTCTGGCTCTCGGTGGTGCGCGCGCCGATCGCGGCCCACGAGATCAGGTCGGCCAGGTACTGCGGCGTGATCGGGTCGAGCAGCTCGGTGCCGGCGGGAAGCCCGAGCCGCGCCAGGTCGACGAGCAGCTGGCGCGCCAGGCGCAGCCCGAGCTGCATGTCGTGCGTGCCGTTCAAGTGCGGATCGTTGATGAGCCCCTTCCAGCCGATGGTCGTGCGCGGCTTCTCGAAGTAGACGCGCATGACAACGAAGAGCTTGTCCGCCAGCCGCGCGGCGAGCGCGGCGAGCTGCCGGGCGTAATCGCGCGCGGCCTCCGGGTCGTGGATGGAGCACGGGCCGACCAGGGCGAGGAGGCGACCGTCCCGGCCGGCAATGATGTCGCGAATGGTCGCCCGGGCGCGCACCACCACCGCGTAGAGCGCATCCGATCCCGGGAGCTCGCGCTTGATGACGCGCGGCGCGACCAGGGGCTCGGTCTTGACGACGTGGAGGTTCTGGGTCCGGAGCATCGCGTCCGAGTCTCCGGGCGCCGGCGCCCGGGGTCAAGCGCCGCGCGGCCGCGTGGCTTGCACGCCGGGGCCGGCTTCCTGAAGATGCCCGGCGTGGATGCGGTCGCTCCCATCGTCGAGGCGCGCGGGCTCTGTAAGGACTATGGCGCCCGCCGGGTCGTGACCGACGTCTCCTTCGCGCTCGCCCGCGGCCACTGCCTGGGCCTCCTCGGGCCGAACGGGGCCGGCAAGACGACCACCATCCGCATGGTCACCTGCTTCACGGCGCCGAGCGCCGGCGCCCTCGCCGTCCTGGGTCTGCCGACCACGCCGGCCAACCACGCGGCCATCAAGGCCGGGCTCGGCATCGTGCAGCAGGACGAGAGCCTCGACCCCGACCTGAGCGTCGAGCAGAACCTGATCGTCTACGCGAGCTACTTCGGCATCGCGCGGCGCGACGCCGCCGCGCGCGCCGAGGCGCTCATGCGCTTCATCGAGCTCGCCGAGCATCGCGCCGCCCGCATCCGCACGCTCTCGGGCGGCATGAAGCGCCGCCTCATGCTGGCGCGTGCGCTGCTCAACGACCCGCGCCTGCTCGTCCTCGACGAGCCGACCACGGGCCTCGATCCGCAGGCGCGGCGGCTGGTCTGGGAGCGCATCCGCACGCTCAAGCGCCAGGGAACGACCATCCTCCTCACCACGCACTACATGGAGGAGGCGGCGCAGCTCTGCGACCGTCTCATCATCATGGACGGCGGCCGCATCGTCGCCGAGGGCACGCCGGCGGAGCTGGTCGCCGCCCACGTGGGCGCGGACGTCGTCGAGGTCTACCTCACGGGGGCGGAGGCCGAGGACGCGCGCGCCGTCGCGCGGCTCGGCGCGGGCCCGTGGCGCACGGAGCGCGTCGGCCAGGTCCTCTACCTCTATCTCCGCGACGGCGAGGCCGGAGCGCGCGTCTTCGGCGCGCTCGACGGCCTCGACTTCGCGCGCCGGCGCGCCACCCTCGAGGACGTGTTCCTGACCCTCACGGGCCACGGGCTCCGGGACTGAGGCGGGAGCGTGCCCACCCTGCGCGCCCTCCGCGTCTGGCGGCGGAACCTGGAATCCTGGAAGCGCTACGCGCCGTCCTTCTTCGTGGCCGCCCTCGGGGAGCCGATCTTCTATCTCCTCGCCATCGGCTACGGGCTCGGCCGCTTCGTCGCCCGGATCGACGGGCTCCCCTACGCGGCCTTCCTGGCGCCCGGGATGATCGCGTTCACGGCCATGAACAGCGCCACCTTCGAGACCACCTTCGGGTCCTTCACGCGCATGACCGAGCAGAACACCTACGCCGCCATCCTGGCCACGCCCTGCTCGGTCGCGGACATCGTGGCCGGCGACATCCTGTGGGCGGCCTCGAAGAGCACCCTCTCGGTGTGCTTCGTGCTGCTGCTCACGGCGCTCTTCGGCCTGCTCGCGAGCCCCCTCGCCCTGGCCCTCGTGCCGGTCGGGTTCCTGGTCGGGCTCATGTTCGGCGGCCTCGGCATGATGGTCACCGCGCGCGCGCCCTCCTACGACTTCTTCAACTACTACTTCACGCTCGGCATCTCGGTGATGTTCCTCTTCTCGGGGGTCTTCTTTCCGCTCGAGAGCCTGCCGGCCTGGGCCCGCGCGTTCGCCTGGCTCCTGCCGCTCACGCACGCGGTGAACGTGTGCCGGGCGCTGGCGAGCGGCACGCTCACGCCCGGCCTGGCGGCGGAGCTCGCGTGGATGGCGATCGTGACCGGCGCCGCCTTCGTGGTCGCCGAGCGCTGGGTCAGGCGGCGCGTCCTCCCCTGATCGCTTGACACCGGCGGAGCGCCTGGCGCACCCTGCGCGGCATGCGGATGCGGCGGCAGGCGGGTGCACTGATCCTCTACGGCGGCTGGCTCCTCCTCTTCAACCCGGAAGCGAACCGGCCCGACGCCCCTCTCAGCAGCTGGAAGAAGCGGGGCGAATACGACACCGGCTACCTGTGCGAGCAGGCGCGCAGCAAGTCGGTCGCCGACCTGCTGCGCGATCAGCGGCAGAACCCGGACGGCCCACGCCTCCGGCCTGCTGCGGCCGAGCTCCGGTATCGCTGCGAGCGCGCCGAGCGCTTCGAGCCGCTCCAGGGCCGCTGACGCCCGCCCGCGCGGCCGGCGTCAGGGAACCTTCCACCACGGCAAGCCGAGCGGCGACGCGTAGCAGCCGGGCACCGGCTCCCGCCCGTCCACGTCGCAGCGCACGATCGACAGCTCGAGGCGCGGCACCTGCCGCTCGAAGACGCGCCGGTCGATGTACACTGCCAGCTCCTGGCGCCGCCAGGAGCGGCCGGGGTAGCGTTTGCCGCTCCATGCCGGCCCATCGATCTCCCGCGCCACCGCCGCGGCCCGCTCCTCCGCCTCGTCCTGGCGGTCGAACGTCAGCGCGGGATCGACGTGCTCGCCCTCGTCGTCGATCCGCAC
>JBKPBB010000378.1:0-6536 GCA_046744245.1 Thermodesulfobacteriota bacterium | reverse complement strand
ACCGTTGCCTGGCCCTCGAACTGCCAGATCGCGCCGTCGACGAGCGGCTTGTGGAGCATGACGGAGGCGTCGTTCGCGAGGTAGCGCGTCGGGAAGTTGTCGCAGCCGTTCACGATGATGTCGAACTGCTCGAAGATGCGGAACGCGTTCTCGGACGAGAGCCGCTCGCGGAACTCGAGCACCTTCACGTCCGGGTTGAGCGCCTGGAGCGTCATGCGGGCCGATTCCGTCTTCGGCATGCCGATCCGGTCGTTGGTGTGGTGGATCTGGCGCTGGAGGTTCGAGAGGTCGACCACGTCCATGTCGACGATGCCGAGTGTGCCGACGCCCGCGGCGGCGAGGTAGAATGCCGCCGGCGAGCCGAGCCCGCCCGCGCCGATGCAGAGCACCTTGGCGTCGAGCAGCTTCGCCTGGCCCGCCTCGCCCACCTCGGGCAGCAGGAAGTGGCGGCTGTAGCGGATCTGCTGCTCGGGGGTGAACTGGCGGTCCTCCCTCACGGGCAGGCCCTGGTTCTTCCACGCCGTGAAGCCCCCGCGCATGGAGACCACGTTCGTGTAGCCGAGCTCCTTCAGGATGCGGCCGGCGAGCAGCGAGCGTGTCCCGCTCCCGCAGTAGGCGACGACGGGCGTGTTCTTGTCCGGCACCGCCTCCTCCACCCGCATCTCGAGGAAGCCACGCGGGAGCGAGAGCGCGCCGGGCACGTAGCCCTGGCGGACCTCTTCCCTCTCGCGCACGTCGAGCACGACGGGGTGCTCTCCCTTGTCGAGCCGCGCCTTCACCTGCTCGGGAGACACCTCCGGCACGAGCTGCCGTGCCTCGTCCATGATCTGCTTGTAGGTCTTCGCCATCGCCTCACCCCTCGACGCCGTCGAAGAGATTCATGCGGTACTCGAGCCAGCGCGCCACCGCCGCCGCGTAGCGCGGAGAGACGAGGAGCCGCACGGGGCCCAGTATGCGCCACATCGGATAACGACGCGAGAGGGCGAGCGGGTCGCGCGCGAGACCGAGGAAATGGCGCACCTTCTCCCGGTCGGCCCGCCCGAGGAGCCCCTGGCGCCAGAGTGCGACCAGGATCACGCCGGCTTCGGCTCCACCGCCGGCCCGACGTCCCGCCCTTCCTGGTACGCTCGCTGCATGTCCTCCATGAGCGCGTCCCGCCCGCGCTCCTCGAGAATGCGGGAGCGCTCCATCAGGACGGCCTTGGTCTCGATGAAGTCCTCGCGCCGGTAGCCCCACAGGCGCGGGTGGACGAAGGTGTCCATGCGGATCGCGTCGCACGGGCAGGCCTCGACGCACATCCCGCAGTAGATGCACTGCAGCGTGTCGATCTCGTAGCGCACCGGGTACTTCTCGACCTCGGGGTCCGGATGCTCGCCGGCCTCGATGTTGATGCACTTGGCCGGACAGGCCGTGGCGCAGAGGAAGCACGCGGTGCAGCGCACCGAGCCGTCGGGCTTGAGCGTGAGCCGGTGCGCGCCGCGATAGCCCTCGCTGTAGGTCTTCCGCTGTTCGGGGTACTGCGTCGTCACCGCCGCGCTCTGGGCGCGCGCGAGCCCGAAGAGATGGAGGGTGTGGAGGGCGAGGTTGCGCGCGAAGTGGCGCGTGGTGACCGCGATCCCCTGCACCACCTGCGGCAGGTAGAGGCGCTCGGCGAGCGTCAGACGCCGGGTCTCCATCCTCAGTGCGCGCGCCCCGGCGCGCCCCCGTGATGCAGCCGCAGCTCCTCGAGCCGGAACTCGAGCACGTCCGCGAGGCTGCGCGCGCGCTCGGCGAGCGTCGTGGCCTCCAGCAGGGCCTGCTTGTCGAGCGGCTCGACGTCGAGGTGCTGGGCGAGGAAGTTGACGAAGGTCTCGTCGTCGACGCTGCCGCGCAGCAGATCCTCCTCGCCCACCTCCTTGCCGCGCAGCGCGAGGTAGCGGCGTACGAGCGCGCTCACCGCGTCGCGCGCGCCGAGCGGGAGCGGCGCGGCGTCGGCCGCGCGCCAGGTGACCACCGCCTCGCGGTAGGCGTGGCGCTCGAGCTCGCGCACGATCGTGTACTCGCGCAGCCCGCGCAGCACGATGTTGAAGCGGCCGTCGGGCAGCTCCTCCACGTGCACCATCTCCCCCACCGTGCCGGTCGCGAAGATGGGCGGACGGCCGTAGTACTCCTGCTGCCACTCGCCGCGCAGGAGCGCCATGCCGATGAGATGCGCGCCGCGCGCGGCGTCCCGCACCATGGCGCGGTAGCGCGGCTCGAAGACGTGGAGCGGCAGCGGCATGCGCGGGAAGAAGACCACGTTGGGGAGCGGGAAGACGGGGATGATCTCGGGCAGCGTCATGACATCGCGCTCGTCCGGCAGCTCCGGCAGCGCCCCGAGAGCACGTAGGCGTGCGAGGTGACGAGATGGCCGGCGCGGCGCGCGGCGCGCAGCCCGGTCGCGGGCCGGCTCGGCGCCAGGTCCTCGATCCGGCCGCACGCCTCGCACACGAAGTGGTCGTGCGTGGAGGGGGTGGGGTCGTAACGCGCCACGCGCCCCTCGAGGTAGGTGACGCCGATGTGGCCCTCCTCGGCGAGGCGCTGGAGGTTCCGGTACACGGTCCCCAGGCTGATGCGCGGCAGCACCCTGCGCACCCGCGCGAAGACGCGGTCGGCGCTCGGGTGTTCGACCCCCGAGCCGCGCTCCGCGTCGAGCACGACCGAGTGCTGGCGCGTGCTGCGGCGCGCGCGCGGACGCTCAGCCGCCATCGCGGACCCTCCGGAGCGCTTCCTCGGCCGCCGCGGGATCGGCCAGGTCGGCAGCCAGACTCGCGCGCACGGCCTCGGGCAGCACCGCGCGCACCCGGTAGTTCGGATGCGCCACCGCGAGGGCGAGCGCGGCCCCGGCGGTGATCCGCCGGCGCGCCTCCGCCGCGAGCGGGAAGCGGACGTACTGCACGGCCGAGATCTTCTCCGCCGTCTGCCGCCCCGCCTCGAACGTCGCGGCCACGCCGAGCACGCCGTCCACCTCGAGCGTCACGTGTTCGTCGATGCCGAGCAGGCGGTTGAGCTCCGCCTTGAGCCGGCTCTGGTCCTCGATCTCGATGAGCAGCGTCGCCGAGAGCGTTCCCGGTCCGGGCAGGAGCTCGTTGTAGACCACCAGCTCCGCTCGGATGGCGTCCAGGTCGGTGATCTGCTCGATCCAGAGCATCTCCTGCGTCTGATACCAGATCGTGGCCCGGTCCTCGAACAGGAAGCTGAGCCGGTCGCCCACCGCCACCCGCCGGGTGCGCTTGTGGGCGATGATCCGGCGCCGGATCGCGTCGCGCTCGGCGCCGTAGCGCTCCCGGCCGAGGATGTCTTCGAGACCGATGGGTCGCATGGGCGTCAGCGCGGGAGCGTCCGCCCCTCGTAGGCGGCGAGGAGCGCCTCGACGGGATGATACACCCGCTGCCCGCGCGCCTGCTCGATCTGGAGGGCCGCAAGCGGGCAGTCGGAGACGACCAGATCGGGCTCCGCCTTCTCGATGTCACGCAGGAGCGGCCGCGCCACGTTGTACGATTCGTCGTAGAACTCGCGCTTGAAGCCCCAGGTCCCGTCCATGCCGGTGCAGCGCTCGATCAGCTCGACCACGCTCCCCGGCACGAGCCGCAGGAGGTCGCGCGACTTGAAACCGATCTCCTGCACGCGGAGGTGGCACGGCGCCTGGTAGGCGACCCTGCCGAGCCCGCCGCGGAACTCACGCGCGAGCTTCCCCTCGCCGTCGAGCCGCATCAGGTACTCGGCGAGGTCGAAGACGCGGCCCGCGACGCGCTCCGCCGCCGCACCGGGCACCAGGCGCGGGTAGTCCTGCTTGAGCATCCGGCTGCAGCTCGGCCCCGGGACGACGACGTCGTAGCCCTGCTCGACGAGCGGCCCGAGCGCGGCCAGGTTCCGGCGCGCGCGGCGCGTCGCGCCGGCTCGGTCGCCGCCGTCGAGCGCCGGCATGCCGCAGCAGACCTGCGGCGGGCAGACGACCTCGACGCCACTGCGCCAGAGGACGCGGACCGCCGCCGCGCCCGTCTCGGGCGCGTTGAACTCGACCGGCGTGGTGTAGAAGAGCGCGACCTTGCCGCTCCGGCCGAGGCCGGCGGGCGGCGTCTGGCGGCGGAACCAGCGGCTGAAGCGCCGCGCGTAACGCGGCAGCCGCCGCCGGCGGTCGATGCCGAGCGCCTTCTCCATGCCCCAGCGCAGGAGCCGGTTCTGGTTCGCCCAGTTGGCGAGCCGCGGGGCGGCAGAGCCGAGCCGCCCGAGCAGCTCGGGGTTGCCGAGGATGCGATCGCGCAGCCGGATGCCCTCGCCTGCCGCGCGCGCGACGCGCGCGTCCTGCATCAGGCGCGGGAAGTCGACCGCCCAGCGATGCGGCGGCGTGTAGGGGCAGTGCGGGTAACAGAGGTGGCAGCCGAAGCACAGGTCGACGACGCGCCGGTCCTCGGCCGGCGTGAGCGCCGCGCCGTCCCCGTCGTGCTGCTCGTCCGCCGTGTCGAGCAGGTAGGTGAACGAGGGGCAGAGGTTGTAGCAGCGCCGGCAGCCGGCGCAGATGTCGTAGACCCGTTTCGCCTCGGCGGCCAGGGCCGTCGGAGCGGCAGCCTCCGGCGACCCTACACCCGCCGTCATGCCCATGCGCTCACTGTCCCAGGGTCTGGAGACCCTTGGTGAAGCGGCCGGCGTGCGACTTCTCGGCCTTGGCGAGCGTCTCGAACCACTCCGCGATCTCCTCGAAACCCTCGCCGCGCGCGCTCTTCGCGAAGCCCGGGTACATCTCCGTGAACTCGTAGGTCTCGCCCTCGATCGCCGACTTGAGGTTCAGCTCCGTGGAGCCGATCGGCACGTCGGTCACCGGGTCGCCGACCTCCTTCAGGAAGTCGAGGTGCCCGAAGGCGTGGCCGGTCTCGGCCTCCGAGGTGTCGCGGAAGAGCCCGCCCACGTCCGGATAGCCCTCGATGTCCGCGCGGCGCGCGAAGTAGAGGTAGCGGCGGTTCGCCTGCGACTCGCCGGCGAACGCCGTCTTCAAGTTGTCGTGTGTCTTGCTGCCCTTCAGTCCCTTTGCCATCAGCCCTCCTCGGGCGGGGCCGGATCCCGGTCGCCGCCCAGTCCATTTTTTTCGGGAACGATTCCTATTACGAGTATGGACGGAGCGTGTCAACTCCCCCGGGAGGGCACGAGGGGTCGAGCGAGGGTACCTGCCGCAGCCTTCGGTCAGGTCACGAGGCGGCGGCGACGGGTCAGCTCAGAGCCCGAGGCCTCGCACGCTCGGCCTCGCCCGGATGCGGTCGATCCAGGTCTGCACGGGGGCAAGCGCCGGCTCGAGCTCGACGCCGAGGCGGCCGAGCACCATGATGCGGGGGGCGAAGGACATGTCCGCCAGCGTGAAGTCCTTCCCCACCAGGTACTCGCGCCCCGCGAGGGCATCGCGCAGGAAGTAGAGGCTCCGGCGCAGCTCCTCGCGCGCCTGCTCGACGCGCTGCTGGTCCCGCTCCGCATCCGCCTTGCGCAGCTGCGCGAGCAGCATCGTGGTCGGGGGAATGAAGGAGTTGTCGCAGTAGTCCTCGAGGAGACGCACCCTCGCTCGCCCCTGCGAGTCCTCGGGCATCAACCGGGGGAGGGGATACTCGTCCTCGAGGTACTCGTTGATGATCGTCGAGTCGTAGATGACTTCTTCCTCATCCACCAGGACCGGGACTTTGCCATAGGGGTTCAGGCGCAGGAAGTCAGGTGATTTCTGCTCCTGCTTGCGCAAGTCGACGAAGATCTTCTCGTACTCCAGGTCCTTCTCCGCCAGCATGACGCGCACTTTCTGGCAGAACGGACAGTCGGGATAATCGTACAGTTTCAACATCTTGCTCGTCGCCTCCTTGCTCCTCCGCCTCCTCGGCCGCAACCACGGACGAGCGCACGCTAATGGAAAAGCCTCCGCCAGGCAATATTTGGGCCGCTCTAAAGTGCCTTATTTTTACAAGTTTTTTGCCGGGGGGACGTGGGACCAGGCGTGGTACGAGCTGCGGACCAGGGGGCCGGCCTCGACGTGGCGGAAGCCGAGCGCCAGGGCCTCGGCGCCGAGCGCGGCGAACTCCTCCGGGGGCAGGTAGCGCTCCACGGGCAGGTGCTCGCCAGACGGCCGCAGGTACTGACCGAGGGTCAGGATGTCACAGCCGATGCTGCGCAAGTCCCTGAAAACACTGGCTAGCTCATCCTGCGTCTCGCCGAGGCCGAGCATCAGGCCGGTCTTCGTGAGGAGCCCGTCGCGCCCGCGACGGGCGGCGTCGAGGACGGCGAGCGAACGTGCGTAGCGGGCGCCCGCCCGCACGCGGCGGTAGAGCCGAGGGACGGTCTCCAGGTTGTGGTTGAAGACATCGATGGGCGAGGCCACGACCTCGGCAACCGAGGCCCGGTTCCCCTGGAAGTCCGGCACCAGGACCTCGACCCGGCAGGCGGGCAGCAGCCGCTTGATGGCGCGCGCCGTGCCGGCGAAGTGCGCGGCGCCGCCGTCGGGGAGGTCGTCCCGGTTGACCGACGTGACCACCACGTGACGGAGCCCC
>JBKPBB010000261.1:0-4925 GCA_046744245.1 Thermodesulfobacteriota bacterium | reverse complement strand
CGCGTGATCGACCGCTACCCCTTCCGCATCATCAACATCCACCCCTCGCTGCTGCCCTACCACCCGGGCTCGAACGCCTACAAGCAGGCGTGGGAGGAGGGCGTGCGCGTCTCGGGGTGCACGGCGCACTTCGTGACCGAGCAGGTCGACGCCGGCCCCGTCATCTTGCAGGACGTGTTCCACATCCGCGTCGGCGAGGATGCGCTCGAGGACGTGAAGGCGCGCGGCCGCGCCCTCGAGGCCCAGGTACTCTCGCAGGCGGTGCAGCTCTACCTGAACGACCAGCTGGTGGTGAAGGACAAGAAGGTCATCTTCCGGCCAGGCCGCTTCCCGAGCGTGGCGGCGGGCGGGTCGTGAGCGCACCGGCCTTCTCGGTCTGGGTGACGGGTCCCGAGCAGGGGGCCGCGGAGGCGATCGCCGAGGAGCTGGCGCGCCGGCTCGCGGCGCGCCGCTTGGCGGTGGAGGTCCTCGACCGGCGCACCCCCGGCATCGACGCGCTCGCGGGCGAAGGGCTCGAGCGGCGCGCCGCCTTCGTCGCGGGGCTCCTCGTGCGCCACGGCGTGGCCGTGGTGATCGCGCTGCCGGTGGCGGCGCGTGCGATGCGCGAGCGCGTGCGCGCGGAGCTCGGCCGCATGATCGAGGTCTACGCGCGGCCCGCGCACGAAAGCGCCGGCACGACGTACGAGCCGCCCGAGCGCCCGGAAGTCGAGATCACCGTGCCCGAGCCCGCGCCCGGCGCGGGCGTCGAGCAGGCGCTCCGCACGCTCGAGGTGCTCGACCTCCTGCCGCGCGGCGAGGAGCGCGCCTACTCCGAGGAGGAGGAGCGCGAGGTCATCCGCCGGCTGAAGGCGTTCGGGTACCTGTAGCGCGCGCCGGTGATGTGGCATCCGCCATGACACTGTGTCACGGCGGGCACTCGCACGGGCCACAACCGGCGGGGGAATAGCGTCAGCACCGGGTCGATGCCGACGGTCATCGGCGGATCACGGCCGAGACCCTCCCGCTGGACGCCCCTGGTGCGGTTCTTGCTCTCGTCGGACGCGTGCTCGATTACGCCAGCCTTCGCCACCTCGGTGGCGGGCGGAAGGGGCTCCTCCTGCTCCTCCGCTATGTGTTCATCGCCGCGGCGTCGTACCTCCTCCTCTTCCGGGAGCCCGGAGAGCTTCCCTCGCCGACCCTCGCGTTCGTGATCGCGAGCGCGCTCGCGAGCAACGTTGCCCTCTCCTTCGTGCCCGTGCGGCACCTGCTGTCATGGTACCTCGCGGCGTCCGTGCTGGTCGTGGACACGCTCTGGGTCTCCTGGGCGCTGCACTCGACGGGGGCGGACGGCCAGGGGTTCTTCCTCCTCTACTCGTTCGTCGTCTTCCTCTCGATGCTGGGCGAGAACTTGCCCGTCATGCTGGTCGGGAGCGGGCTCGTCTTCGCCGCGAACTTCGTCTCGGAATCGCCCGCGACCATGTTCACGTCTGCTCACCTGCTCCACCTCGTTTTCCTCTACACGGTCGCCCTCTTCTACGGGCACGTCCTCCGCCAGGTCCGCCACGAGCGGGCGCGCGCCGACCGCGGCTTCGCCTGGGCCCGGGAGCTCGAGGTGAAGGTCGCCGAGCGCACCGAGCAGCTCCAGCGACTGTACGAGGAGTGTCTCGCCGCGAACCGCCTCAAGTCCGAGTTCATCGCCAACATGTCGCACGAGCTGCGCACGCCGCTCCACATCATGATGGGCTACACGGAGATGCTGCTCGACGGGGACGGCGGCCGGCCGAGCGAGGAGCACGATCAGATGGTCGTCCGCATCCGCGAGGCGTCGCACGGCCTCCTCGAGCTCGTCGACGGCCTGCTCGACCTCCGCAAGCTCGAGTCGGGCAAGATGCCGCTCGAGATCGAGCCCGTGCACCTCGCCCCCTTCCTCGGGCACTTTCAGCGCCGCGAGCGAGTGCCCGTGGCCCCGAACGTCGCGCTGCGCTGGCGGATCGGCCCTGCGCTGCCCGAGATCGAGACCGATGTCGCCAAGCTCAGCATCGTCCTCGACAACCTGGTGAACAACGCGATCAAGTTCACGCGCGATGGCACCATCACCGTGAGCGCATCCGACGTCCCCGCCGAGCGGCGCGTCGTCTTCCGCGTCGAGGACACCGGCCCCGGCATCCCGAGCGAGCACCTGGCCGCGATCTTCGAGCCCTTCCATCAGGTCGACGAGCGATCGGACCGCGCGGGCGGCGTGGGGCTCGGGCTCGCCATCGTGCGCCACTACGTGTCGCTGCTCGGCGGCGAGATCAGGGTCTCGTCGCAGCCGGGCGCCGGCACGAGCTTCGAGGTCACGCTGCCCTACCGGCCGGGCGAGCCCGCGAGCGATACGCGCCCCGCGGCCGAGCCGCGCGACCAGCGACGGGCGGCCTGAGCCGTACGAGGCGCGGTAGCCCGCGTCAGTGGAGCACGCGCGGCCCGCGCGCGCCGAGGCCGGTGCCGCGCGAGCCGCGGCGCGTGAACGAGCTCAGCTCCCAGCGGTCGTGCTCGCGCAGGTACTTGAGCACGTAGAGGTGCCCGTCGCCGCCGCGCACACGGAAGTAGTCGGCGTCGCTCCCGTACCAGCGGTCGAGGAGGTCGTCGACCTCGATCGTCTGCTCGCCGAGGACGAAGCGGCGGGGGCCCTCGCTGGCGCGCTCGGCGCGGCACTCGACCTGGATGCGCATGCCGCGGCATTAGCGCCCGTCGCCCCGCGGCGTCAAGATCGCCCCGCCGCGCGTGTCTCGCCGCGCGGGCCGCGACCGTGATATCGCATCTGCACCATGCCTGACCTCGACGGGAAGATCGCGTTCGTCACCGGGGCGGGCTCGGGGCTGGGGCGCGAGATCGCGCTCACCTTCGCGCGCGCCGGCGCTCGCGTGGCGGTGAACGACCTGCGCGCCGAGGCGGCCGCGGCCGTGCAGGAGGACCTGGCGGTGCTCGGCGCCGCCCTCTCGTGCGGCGCGCTCGTGGGCGACGTCTCCGACTCCGGGCGCGTACGCGGCTGGTTCGAGACGCTCGGGCGCACCACGGGTGAGCGGCTCGACGTGCTGGTCAACAACGCGGGCTACGCCGACGTCGATCCCGAGACGCAGGCGCGCATGCGGCGGCAGATCGAGGAGCTCACGGCCGGGGGACCGGTGGTGACCGCCCTCGACGCCACGCGGCGGATGACCGACGAGCGCTGGGCCCGCATGCTCGCCGTCCACCTGAACGGGACCTTCTTCTGCACGCGCGAGGCCCTCGGGCTCATGGTGCCGCAGCGGAGCGGCCGCATCATCAACATGGCGAGCATCGCGGGCACGACCGGGATCGCCGGCGTGACCCACTATTCGGCCGCCAAGGGCGGCATCGTCGCCTTCACGAAGGCGCTCGCCCGCGAGGTCGGCCCGCAGGGCATCCTCGTGAACGCGATCGCGCCGGGCTACATCGACACGCCCCTCCTCGACGTCATGGGCGACCAGCGCGCCATGCAGACGGCCATGATCGCGCTGCAGACGGCCGTCGGACGGCTCGGGGAGGCGCGCGAGATCGCGGCGACGGCGCTCTTCCTGGCTGGCCCGGGAGCGAGTTACTTCACGGGGCAGGTGCTGTCGCCGAACGGGGGGCTGGTGATCTGACTCGGCCGCCCGGCGCCGGCCACTCAACCGCTATCCGTTAGACGGTTTTCACTCTCATGAATTGGCTTGAGAGTTTGGCTCAGCCCTTCATCTGGCACCCAGCTAGGGCGGCTTGCGTCGGCCTTGCCTGGCTTGGGGTGAGCTTGGTGCTTCCAAAAGCCGCACGTCTGCCGTTGCTCGTCGCGGCGGTCGGCTGGGGTGTATTCGCCGCCCTCGAGTTCGAGGCCTGGCGCGAGAGAGCGAATATCCGCATCGACTTGCCGGTCACCTGGCCCGCCCTCTGCATACTTACGGCAGGCTGCTTGGCCCTCTCCCTCAAGCGGATCACCGGGCGGAGTCTCGCGAGGCCTGACCGGAGGCCGAAGGAGTCTCGGTGAGCGATACGATGCAACCACGTCATGGTAGTCCGTGCGCGGCGGCGAGCAGGTCGATCGGATGCTCGACGCGTACGCGGAGCCCGCGCAGGATCGCGCCGGCCCTGATCTGGAGGATGCAGCCCGGGTTGGCCGCGGCCACCACGTCCGCGCCCGTCGCCGCGATGCGGTCGAGCTTCCGCTCGAGGAGGCGGCGCGCCATCCCGGGCTCGGTCAGGTTGTAGGTGCCGGCGCTGCCGCAGCACATGTCGGACTCCTCGAGTTCGACGAGACGGACGCCCGGGACGGCGGCGAGCAGCTGCCGGACCTGCGCGCGCACCCCCTGCCCGTGCGCGAGGTGACACGGGTCGTGCACGGCGATGGTGCAGGCGAGCGGGCGCGACGGGGACGGTAGCCCGAGCTCGGCGAGGAGTGCGAGCGCGTCCCGTGCGCGCGCGCCGACGGCGGCGGCCTCCGGCTCCCCGGGGAGCAGCTCGCCGTACCCACGCAGGAGCGCGCCGCAGCCAGCGGCGTTCGAGACCACCCAGTCGGCTCCTGACGCTCCGAGCACGCTCGCGACACGCCGCGCCAGCATCCGGGCGCGCTCCACGGCACCGAGATGGATGGCGAGCGCGCCGCAGCACCCCTGTCCACGTGGGACCAGGACGCGCAGGCCCGCGTGCCGGAGGAGCCGCGCCGTGGCGACGCTCGTCGCCGCGAAGACCGTCTCGGTAACACAGCCCGTCAGCAGGACGGCCGTGCCGCGCCGCCGGCCCTCCGGCTCGAGCACCTCGGGCAGGCGCGGGGCGCGGGCGGCGCCCGGCATCGCCGCCGCATATGCGAGCCATGTGCTGCGGAGGCGCCGCGCATAGCGCCCGAGCCACGCCCTGCCGCCCAGCGGCCGCAGCGGCGCGAACGCCGCCCTTCGTAGGGCCGGCGTGGTCAGCAC
>JBKPBB010000193.1:0-1981 GCA_046744245.1 Thermodesulfobacteriota bacterium | reverse complement strand
CGTTCCCGTCGGTGTTCGACGCCCCGGAGCCCGGGGGTCGCGGGCTGGCCGTCACCGATCCCGCCGCCATTCCGGTCGAGGACGTGATGACGGCGAAGGTGCTCACCCTCACATCGGACGCATCGGTCGCCGAGGGCGCACGGCTCTTGCGCCGCGAGCGCATCGGCGCGCTGCCGATCGTCGAGGCCGGACGCCTGGTCGGCATCCTCACCCGCAGTGACGTCTTGGACGCGTTCGCGGCGGCGTCGCGCGGATGATCCGCACGACGGCGTCGATCCAGACGCCGGCGGCGTCACAGGTGCGCTGAGGGGGCTCAGCTCCGAGCCGCGGGCAGCGTCACGGTGAACACCGTGCTCAGCCCGGGGGAGCTGGCGAGCCCGATGCGCCCACCCATGCGCTCGACGGCGAGCTTGCAGAAGGCCAAGCCGAGGCCGGTGTCGCCGCCGGGGTCGTCGCTCGGCGAGCGGCGCACGGTGCGGAACTTCTCGAAGATGCGCACCCGGTCGCTCTCGGCGATGCCGTGGCCGTAGTCGACGACGTCGAGCGTCACCTCCGGCGGCGCCGAGCCGCCCTCGATCGCCACCTCGCTGCTGCCGCTGTGGCGGAGGGCGTTGACGACCAGGTTCACGAGCACGCGCTTCAAGAGCGTCCGGTCGCCGCTCGCCGGCGGCAGGTCGGTCCCGACCGCGACCCGGAGCCGCCGCCCCGCCTGCTCGGCCACGGGCCCGTACTCGCGTGCCACCTCGTCCACCACCTCGGCGAGCACGATCGGCTCGCGCGCGACCGGCATCTTCCCCTCCTCGATCTTGCTGATCTCGAGGAGGTTCTGGATGAGCCGCATCATCTCCCGGCAGGTGCGCTCGATGTGCTGCAGGTACTGCCGCTGCGGCTCGGGGAGCTCGCGGCCCTTGCGCAGCGCGAGCTGCACCATCATGGCGATGCCGTTGACGGGATTCTTCAGGTCGTGGACCACCATGTTGGTGAGGTCGTCCTTCAGGCGCTCGACCTCCGCGCGGGCCTGCAGGGCCTCCTCCGCCACCCGCGCCGCGCGCTCGAGCTCGGCGGCGGCCTCCCGCTCCACGAAGCCGCCGTAGATGTAGGTGTCCATGGCCAGGGACATGTCGAGAAGGATCGCCTTGATGAGCGCCTCGACCGTGGGGAGGATGCGGGCGCCGTCGCCGGTCGCGTCGACCAGCGCACGCAGCGCGAGCCGCAGGTAGAGCGCGAAGGCCCCGATGTACCACGCGGGCCGGAGCCCGATCCGCTGGTGCGCGTCCCCCACGCGCAGGCGGCTCTCGAAGTAGTCGGGGTCGAAGCGCCCCTCGGAGAGGGAGAGGAAGTAGGCCCGCTGGAGCCCCTGCAGCTTGGCGATCCGTCCCGGCTCCGCGCGGAGCAGTTGCTCGAGCTCGGGGACGCGGAGCAGATGGGCATAGAAGTCCGCCACGATCCGATCGACGGTCGCCTCGGCGAGCGGCCGGTAGGCGGCGAGCAGGCGCTCGTCGTCCGGGCCGAGCGCGAAGAAGCCGAGGCGCTCGGCCCGATGCGCCTCGTCGAGGCCCGTGGCCTCGCGCAGCAGCGTGCCGCGGGGAGGTCCCCCGAGCGGGCCGTCACTCGAGTTCGATCCCGAGCTCATTCAGCTTGCGATAGAGTGAGGAGAGCGACAGCCCGAGCAGCTCGGCGGCCTTGCGCTTGTCGCTCCCGGTGCGGCGCAGCACGCTCTCGATGTGGATGCGCTCGTAGGCGCGCAGCGCCTCGCGCAGCTCGTCGCCCACCGCCGGCAGCGCGTCGTCCTGATCGCGCAGCGCCCGCGGCAGGTCCGCCACCGTGATCCATTCGTCGCTGCCGAGGATCATGGCGTGCTCGATCACGTTGTCCAGCTCGCGCACGTTGCCCTTCCACGGCTGCGACATGAGGAGCTTCAGCGTCGCGTTGTCCACGCCGCGATAGGCGCGCTTCATCTCGCGGTTGTGCCGCCGCACCA
>JBKPBB010000112.1:0-4291 GCA_046744245.1 Thermodesulfobacteriota bacterium | reverse complement strand
GTGCGCGGCGCGGCCCCGGGCGCGCCCGGCGGCGCCCCCGCCCCGGGCGCCGCAGCGCCTTCCACCTTGCCCTTGCGGTCGCCCGAGTGGCCGTGGAAGGTGCGCGTGGGCGCGAACTCGCCGAGCTTGTGGCCGACGGCGTTCTCGGTGATGAACACGGGGATGAACTTCCGCCCGTTGTGCACCGCGAAGGTGAATCCCACCATGTCGGGCGTGACGGTCGAGCGGCGCGACCAGGTCTTGACCACCTTCTTCTCGCCCGACTCGAGCATCGCCCGCACCTTCTTCATGAGATGCGCGTCGATGAACGGGCCCTTCTTGACCGAGCGTGCCATGGCCTAGCGCACCTTCCGTCGCTGCACGATCCAGCGCTCGGTGCGCTTGTTGTGCCGCGTCTTGTAGCCCTTGGCCGGCTGGCCCCAGGGCGACTGCGGGTGGTTGCCCTTCGAGCGTCCCTCGCCGCCGCCGTGCGGATGGTCGACCGGGTTCATCGCCATGCCGCGCACCTTGGGGCGCCGGCCGAGCCAGCGGATGCGGCCGGCCTTGCCGTAGGAGATGTTCTCGTGCTCGAGGTTGCCGACCTGCCCGACGGTGGCGCGGCAGGCGAGGCGCACGCGCCGCAGCTCGCCCGAGGGGAGCTTCACGAGGGCGTAGTCGCCCTCCTTCGCCATGAGCTGGATGGCGGCGCCCGCGCTGCGGCCGAGCTGGCCGCCGCGGCCCTCGCGCAGCTCGACGTTGTGGACCATGGTGCCGAGCGGAATCAACGAGAGCGGCAGGCTGTTCCCGGGCTTGATGTCGGCCTTCGGTCCGGCCTCCACCCGATCCCCGACCCCGAGCCCGATCGGCGCCAGGATGTAGCGCTTCTCGCCGTCGGCATAGTGGAGGAGCGCGATGCGCGCCGAGCGGTTCGGGTCGTACTCGATGGCGGCCACCCGTGCCGACACGCCCATCTTGTCGCGCTTGAAGTCGATCACCCGGTAGAGACGCTTGTGGCCGCCGCCGCGGTGGCGGATGGTCATGCGCCCGAGGTTGTTCCGCCCTCCGGATTTGCCGAGCGGCGCGGTCAGCGAACCCTCCGGCCGCGCCTTGGTGATCTCGGCGAAGTCCGAGCCGGTCTGGAAGCGGCGTCCGGGCGAGGTCGGGCGGTACTGGACGGTCGGCATCCCCTACGCTCCCTCGAAGAAGTCGATCCGGCTGCCCTCGGCCAGGGTGACGTAGGCCTTCTTCCAGTCGGGGCGCCGCCCCTGGTGCCGGCCGACGCGGCGGATCTTCCCGAGCTGGCGGCTCGTCCGCACCTTCTCGACCTTCACCTTGAAGAGGGTCTCGATCGCGTGACGGATCTCGACCTTGTTGGCGTGCGGGTGGACGCGGAACACGACCTGGTTCCCCTGCTCGTTCACCAGCGTCCCCTTCTCGGTGATGATCGGGCCCTGCACGACGTCGCCGGGATTCACGCGCTCCCCCCCAGGCGGCCGGCGACCGCTTCCAGCGCCGCCCGCGTCAGCACGAGGTGGGTGTGCCCGAGCACGTCGTAGACGTTCAGCCCCTCGGCGACCAGCACCTTCACGTGCGGCAGGTTGCGCGCCGCGCGCTGGATCGCCGCGTCCGCCTGGGCCAGCACCATGAGGACGCTCGCGCCCTCGAGGCCGAGGCCGCGCAGGCACTCGACCATCTGCTTGGTCTTGGGCTCGGGCAGGCTCAGGTCGTCCACCACCAGGAGCGTCCCCGCCGCGTGCCGGCTCGCGAGCGCGGCGCGCAGCGCCGCCCTGCGCGCCGTCTTCGGCAGGCGGTAGGCGTAGTCGCGCGGCTGCGGCCCGAAGATGGTGCCGCCGCCCGCCCACAGCGGCGAGCGGATGCTGCCGGCTCGCGCACGGCCGGTCCCCTTCTGCCGCCAGGGCTTCTTGCCACCGCCGCTCACCAGCCCCTTCGTCTTGGTCGCCGCCGTGCCCGTGCGGCGCGCCGCGAGCTGGCTCTGCACGGCGGCGTGCAGGAGGTGCTCGCGCACCGGGCCGGCGACCACCGCGGCCGCCACCTCGATCTGGCCAGCAGGGGCACGGCTCTGCGAAACCACGGGAAGCGTCACCGTGCCCTCCGCCATGGCCTACTTCCGCGCCTCGGGGCCCTTGCGGACCACGACCGTGCCGTTGCGCGCCCCCGGCACGGCGCCGCGCACGAGGAGGAGATGATCGTCCGGGCGCACCGCGACCACCACCAGGTTGCGGGTGGTCACGCGCTCGGCCCCGTAGCGCCCGGCCATGCGCTTGCCCTTGAACACGCGGCCGGGGTAGGAGCGGTTCCCGATCGAGCCGCCGTGCCGGAAGTACTCGTGCGTGCCGTGCGAGCCCGGGAAGCCGGAGAAGAGGTGCCGCTTCATGACCCCCGCCGTGCCCCGCCCCTTGCTCACCCCGCTGACCGCCACCCGTTCGCCCGCCTTGAAGACGTCGCCCACCTTGATCTCGCTCCCCACCGCGGGCGGCTCGCCGTCGGCCAGGCGGAACTCGCGCAGCACCGCGAAAGCGCCGGTGCCCGCCTTGGTGAAGTGTCCGGCGAGGGCCTTCGGCAGGCGCTGCACCTTGGCGGGCGCGAAGCCCACCTGGGCGGCCGCGTAGCCCTCGCGCTCGGGCCGGCGGGTGGCGACCACGGTGCACGGCCCGGCCTGGATGACGGTCACCGGCACGAGCACCCCCTGAGGGGTGTAGACCTGCGTCATGCCGAGCTTTCGTCCGATGAGGCCGCCGAGCGCCATGTCGCCCTACTGGAGCTTGATCTCCACGTCGACGCCAGCCGCGAGGTCGAGCTTGCCGAGGGCGTCGATCGTCTGCTGCGTCGGATCGAGGATGTCGAGCAGGCGCTTGTGGGTGCGGATCTCGAACTGCTCGCGCGACTTCTTGTCGACGTGCGGCGAGCGGTTCACGGTGAAGCGCTCGATGTGGGTGGGAAGCGGGATGGGGCCGGCGACCCGCCCGCCCGTCCGGCGCACGGTCTCGACGATCTCGCGCACCGACTGGTCGAGCAGCCGGTGGTCGTACGCCTTCAAGCGGATGCGGATCTTGTCGTTCATGCCCGCGGCTACTCGAAGATCTTGGTGACCACGCCGGCGCCCACCGTGCGGCCCCCCTCGCGGATGGCGAAGCGGAGCCCCTCGTCCATCGCGATCGGCGTGATCAGGTCGATCTTCAGCTGCACGTTGTCGCCCGGCATCACCATCTCGGTGCCCTCGGGCAGCGTGCACACGCCGGTCACGTCGGTGGTGCGGAAGTAGAACTGCGGCCGGTAGCCGTTGAAGAACGGCGTGTGGCGCCCGCCCTCCTCCTTGGTGAGCACGTAGGCCTCGGCCTGGAACTTGGTGTGCGGCGTGATCGAGCCCGGCTTGGCGAGCACCTGACCGCGCTCGATCTCCTCGCGCTTGGTGCCGCGCAGGAGACAGCCGACGTTGTCGCCCGCGATGCCCTCGTCGAGGAGCTTGCGGAACATCTCGACGCCGGTCACCACCGTCTTCTGCGTCGGACGGATGCCGACGATCTCGACCTCCTCGCCGACCTTGATTTTGCCGCGCTCGATCCGGCCGGTGGCCACCGTGCCGCGGCCGCTGATCGAGAACACGTCCTCGACCGGCATGAGGAACGGCCGGTCGACCTCGCGCTTCGGCTCGGGGATGTAGGTGTCGACCGCATCCATGAGCTTCAGGATCGAGCCCGCACCGAGCTCGCCCGGGTCGCCCTCGAGCGCCTTCAGCGCGCTGCCCCGGATGATCGGGATCTCGTCGCCCGGGAACTCGTACTTGGAGAGCAGCTCGCGCACCTCGAGCTCGACCAGATCGAGGAGCTCCTTGTCCTCGACCGCGTCCACCTTGTTCATGTAGACGACGATCGCGGGCACGCCCACCTGGCGGGCGAGCAGGATGTGCTCGCGGGTCTGCGGCATGGGCCCGTCGGTGGCGGCGACCACCAGGATGGCGCCGTCCATCTGCGCGGCGCCGGTGATCATGTTCTTGATGTAGTCGGCGTGCCCCGGGCAGTCGACGTGGGCGTAGTGCCGCTTCGGCGTCTCGTACTCGACGTGGGCGGTCGCGATGGTGATGCCGCGCTCGCGCTCCTCGGGCGCCTTGTCGATCTGGTCGAAGGCGACGAACTGGCCGAAGCCCTTCGCCGCCTGGACCTTCGTGATGGCCGCGGTGAGCGTGGTCTTGCCGTGGTCGATGTGACCGATCGTGCCCACGTTGACGTGCGGCTTCTTGCGCTCGAACTTTGCCTTCGCCATGGCGGTGTTCCCTCCGTCGCCCTCTTAGCCG
>JBKPBB010000119.1:0-3901 GCA_046744245.1 Thermodesulfobacteriota bacterium | reverse complement strand
GATCGTGGATCGTCCCTCGCACCCGGCGCCAGCGTGCGAGCATCGTGGCGGCGTCGCCCGTGAGCTCGTCGGGACGGGCGGCGACCCAGACCTCGACCGGCACGCGCGCCCGCCGGAGATGGCGCGCGACGACGAAGCCGTCGCCGCCGTTGTTGCCCCGCCCGCAGACCACGACCACCGGGCCGCGCGGGCGGTGCAGGCGCTCGCAGAGCGCGCGCGCCGCGCCCGCGCCCGCGCGCTCCATGAGGACGTGCCCGGGCGTGCCGTGCTCGATCGTCCAGCGGTCGAGGGCGCGCATCTCCGCGGCGGTGACGGCGATCAGAGGACGGCCCTCATCTCGCGCACCGCCGCCGCCATGCCGACCAGCACCGCGCGCGCCACGATCGAGTGGCCGATGTTCAGCTCGACGATCTCCGCGATGGCGGCGACCGGGCGCACGTTGGCGACGGTGAGCCCATGCCCGGCATGCACCTCGAGGCCGAGGAGCGCGGCCTCGGCGGCCGCGCGCCGCAGCCGGGCGAGCTGGCGCCCGCGCTCCGCGTCGCCGGCGGCGTTGGCATAGTCGCCCGTGTGCAGCTCGACGGCATGCACTCCGGCATGGCGGCTCGCTCTCACCTGCGCGGGGTCGGGGTCGATGAACAGGCTCACCCGGACGCCCGCCGCCGCGAGGCGCCTGGCCGCCGCCGTGACGCGCGCGGCGTGCCCCGCCACGTCGAGCCCGCCCTCGGTGGTGAGCTCCTCGCGCCGCTCGGGCACGAAGCAGGCGTCGCCCGGCCGCACGCCGAGCGCGAAGTCGACCATGGCGTCGGTGACGGCCATTTCGAGGTTCAGCTTGACGCGCAGGCGGCGGCGCAGCTCCTCCACGTCGCGCTCCTGGATGTGGCGGCGGTCCTCGCGCAGGTGGACGGTGATGCCGTCGGCGCCTGCCGCCTCGGCGACGAGCGCCGCCTCGACCGGGTCGGGGTAGTCGACGCCGCGCGCCTGCCGCAGGGTCGCGACGTGATCGACGTTGACGCCGAGCCGCAACTACTTGCCCGCGGCGGCGGCGGACTCGCCGAGCGCGCCGCGCGCCGCCGCCGCGATCGACTCGGCGAGGTCCCGGATCTCCTCTTCCTGCTCGCCCTCGACCATGACGCGCAGCACGGGCTCCGTCCCCGAGTAGCGCACCAGCACCCGGCCGCGCGCCCCGAGCGCGCGCTCGGCCTTCGCGATCGCCGCGGCCAGCGGCGGCACGCTCGGGACGTCGCGCCGGGCCGCCACGCGCACGTTGAGGAGCACCTGCGGCAGGCGGCGCATGATGCGGTGCAGCTCCGAGAGCGGCCGCCCCCTCTCGACCAGGAGCGCGAAGAGCGCGAGCGCCGTGATCAGCCCGTCGCCGGTCGTGTTGTGATCGAGGAAGACGATGTGCCCGGACTGCTCGCCGCCCAGGTTGTAGCCGCCGCGCACCATCTCCTCGACCACGTAGCGGTCGCCGACCGGCGTGGTGACGACCTCGATGCCGCGCTCGCGCATCGCCAGGTGCAGCCCGAGGTTGCTCATCACGGTGGCCACCAGGGTCGACCGCTTGAGCTCGCCCCGGGCGCGCAGGTCGTCGGCGAGGATGGCCATCACGGCGTCGCCGTCCACCACCTGGCCCTGCTCGTCCACGAAGATGGCGCGGTCGGCGTCGCCGTCGAGCGCGAGGCCGACGTGGGCGCCGTGGCGGCGGACGGCCGCCTGGAGCCCCTCGGGGAAGAGCGCGCCGCAGCCCTGGTTGATGTTCGAGCCGTCGGGATCGACGCCGAGGCTCACCACGTCCGCGCCCAGCTCCTCCAGCACCTCGGGGCCGACCTTGTAGGCCGCCCCGTGGCCGCAGTCGACGACGATGCGCAGGCCGTCGAGCGTCAGGTGGCGCGGGAAGGTGCTCTTCACGAACACGTTGTAGCGGCCGACGGCGTCGTCGATGCGGAACGCCTTGCCGATCTCGGTCGCGGTGGGGCGGAGCGCGTCGATCGAGTCGCCCAGCACCAGGTGCTCGATCTCCTCCTCCAGCTCGTCGGGCAGCTTGAAGCCGGCCTGGCTGAAGAACTTGATGCCGTTGTCCGGAAACGGGTTGTGCGAGGCCGAGATGACGACGCCCGCGTCAGCGCGCAGCGTGCGGGTCAGGAAGGCGATCCCCGGCGTCGGCATGGGGCCCACCAGCAGCACGTCGACGCCCATCGAGCAGATGCCCGACGACATGGCGGTCTCGAGCATGTAGCCGGAGAGGCGGGTGTCCTTGCCGATCAGGATCTTGTGGCGGTGGTGCGAGCGCTTGCTCACGTGGGCGAGCGCACGGCCCAGGCGGAGCGCGGTCTCCGAGGTCATCGGCTCGACGTTCGCCGTGCCGCGCACGCCGTCGGTCCCGAACAGCCGCCGTCCCCCGCCGACCATCAGCGTCCCCCCTTCGCCGTGACCTCGAGCGTCTGCACCTCGGGTTCGCGCCGTGTCACCTCGATCGACTGCGGCAGCTCGACCTTCGGCGTCACGCGGTAGTTCCCGGGCTCGAGCCCGGCCGCATCGACGTACACGCTGCCGGCCTCGAGCGCGTAGCTGCTGAGCACGCGCTGCGGTCCCTGCACGGTCAGGTCGATGCGGGGCGGGACGAGCTTCGCGCGCAGCCCGTCGCCCGTGTTGCGC
The DNA here is from genome assembly GCA_046744245.1 of Thermodesulfobacteriota bacterium. Classification (GTDB taxonomy): domain Bacteria; phylum Desulfobacterota; class Binatia; order DP-6; family DP-6; genus DP-6. Next base: position 1,243 of record JBKPBB010000119.1, on the reverse strand, counting down.
ACCGCGACCTCGACGTGGTCGAACTTGCGCGACATCACGGTCGGCTGGAAGGTGATCGAGACCGTGACGTGGTCGGGCGCGAAGCTCACGAAGTCCCCCGCCCAGGAGAGGAGGACCGCGCGCGCGATGGGCTCCGGAGCGCCGCGCAGGTCGACGGGCTCCGTCTTGATCTCCTTCAGCTCTTCCACCTTGCTCGCCGGGCCGTTCGCCTCGACCTCGCCCGGCGTGACGCTCGCCTCCGCCGTATAGCCGAGCGGCGGCAGGCCCGCCAGCTCCGGACGGACGGGCACCGTCCGGCGCACGAGGCGCTCGAGACGGATCTTCACGCGCGCGGGCTCGATGCGGACGATCTTCAGGCGCCGCGGCAGCGGCGGCCGGATCAGGTCGGCGTTCAGCTCGTGGCGCACCTCGCCGGGCGCGGCGGTGGCCAGGTCGAGGGCGAAGCGGACGCGCCGCTCGTCCACGCCGTCGAGGATGGTGCGCGGGCCACGCACGGTCACGGCGACCGGCTTGGTGGGCGCGCTGGTCACCACGTAGCCCGCGGGCTGGCGCACGTGGAGCGGGATCTCGAGCGTGCCCTCGGCGTCCCGCTCGCTCACGTTGATCGAGAACCAGAGGAAGAAGGCGAGCAGCAGCGAGACGAGCTTGAGCCCCCGGTTGCGGCGCAGCGCCGCGCGCAGGTCGCGCCAGCGCGGGACGCGGAGCCAGCGCCGCCACGGCGGGGCCGGGCGCTCCGGCTCCGGGGTCGAGTCGGCGGAGCCGGTCGCGGGCTCGGAGCGCAGCGCACGCAGCCGCATCAGCCCACCAGCAGACGCTGCAGCGTGGTGCGCAGCGTGCCCGCGTCGACGTCGCGCGTGATCTTGCCCTCGCGCACGAGCGACACCATGCCGTCCTCCTCGGAGACGACGATCGCGAGCGCGTCGGTCTCCTCGGTGAGCCCGATGGCCGCGCGGTGGCGGGTGCCGAGCGTCTTCGAGACGGTGGGGTTCGTGGTGAGCGGGAGGAAGCAGCCGCCCGCCGTGATGCGCCCGTGCTGGATGATCAGCGCGCCGTCGTGGATCGGGGAGCCGGGCATGAAGATGCTGGTCACGAGCTCCTTCGAGACCTGCGCCTCGAGCCGCGTGCCGACCTCGATGTACTCGTTGAGGCCGACCTCGTTCTGCAGGACGATCAGCGCCCCCTCGCGACGCGAGGCCATGTAGGTCACGCCCTTCACCAGCTCCTCGACCGCCTGGCTCTGCGC
>JBKPBB010000297.1:0-14631 GCA_046744245.1 Thermodesulfobacteriota bacterium | reverse complement strand
GCCTGACGGGCGGGCTCCCGCCCCGGGCGCTGCTTCTTCCCGCTCGGCGTCGACGTCCGGTGGCGAGCCGTCGAGAGCACCCAGAAATCGATCGTCGACGGTGAGCGATCTGATGCCGCCCGCAACGTCGCGTTTCAGATCAAGGTTGCGGTCCGCCGGAGAAGGGAACTTGACAGGGCTCCCCCCCGCGCACCTAACCATCAAGATCCGGGCCGCAGAGCCCTGGCATCGTGCGATCGCGGAGCCAGCGAAGGAGACACGACACATGAAGCTCCCCGTCCATCCCCTCGGTCCCCTAGCCCTCGTGCTCGGTGCGGCAGCCGTCGCGACCGCCCGCCCGGAGCCGGCAGTCGTTTATCCCGCCAACGCGTGCGTGAGCACCAAGCAGAAGGGGGCAGGTGGCTTCTGCGAGGGTGTGCTCAAAGCCTGGGCCGGCTTCGAAGGAGACGGCAACGCTGGCAAGCGCGACGCGGCCCTTCAGCGCGCCGCCGCCAAGCTCGTGGCCGGGTGGAGCGCGGCTGATGCCAAGGCGTTGGCACGGGGCACCGACTGCGCCGAGACAACCCTGGCGGTCACAGCAGCGGAGAGTCTGATCGACTCGGCCGTCGGCGCAATCGTCGGCGAGGTCAACATCGGGCTCAATCCCGACGGCAAGCGCGACGCACGGTGCGGGTCCAAGATCCTCGTCGCCGCGGCCAGCGCGTGCCAGAAGCTCCTCCTGTCCGACAGCATCTTCATTGCGAGGCTCGACAAGGATCCGAAGGCCACCAAGCGTGACCGGCGGCAGAACGCCGCCCGGAGCACGTTCCTCGCCAAGTTCCAGAAGGCGACGGGGAAGGGCTGCCCCACCATGGCGACGGCGGCCGACCTGCAGAGCCGCCTTGACGGCATCGACGCGAGCATCGTCGAGAACACGATCGTTTCGCCCAACGTCGACAACACGCGGTACACGCCGGTCTCGCCGACCGGTGCGACCACCTACCAGCGCAAGCAGCTGACCCCGGAGTGCATCCATGGCACGCCGTACCACTTCTTCGCGAAGCGCGGCTCGGTGAACAAGCTCCTCATGTATTACCAGGGCGGCGGCGCCTGCTGGGACTCGCTCACCTGCGCAATTCCCACGTGCAAGAGCAGCGTTGACCCGGTCGGGGACAGCCCCGGCACTGTATCGACCGGATTCGCCGACCTGAGCAACCCGAACAATCCGTTCCGTGACTGGAACGTCGTTTTCGTTGCTTACTGCAGCTGTGACGTCCACTTCGGCGATGCCGAGAAGGACTACACGCCGACCCTGCACATCGAGCACCGCGGGTACGACAACGCAAAGATCGCTGAGAAGTGGGCACGCGAGCACTTCCTCAACCCCGAGGTCGTGTTCGTCACGGGGTCGAGCGCGGGCGCGTACGGCGCATGGTTCCACGCCCCGCTTCTCCATCCGGTTTGGCCGGCGTCTCAGTTCCACGTGCTCGCCGACGCCGGCAATGGCGTGATCACGCAGAGCTTCCTCCAGACCTACTTCCCGAACTGGAACTTCGTGGCGAACATTCCGAAGAACATCCCAGGCGTGCTGGAGGCGCTGCAGTCGGGCACCGGCATTGCGGGATACACGGAGGCGGTCGCGGAGTTCTTCCCGAACACTACGTGGGCGCACTACGCGACGGCCTACGACGGCGGCGCGGGCGGACAGACCGGCTTCTACAACATCATGCTCAACAACAACAATCCGCTCGCGGCGCTCATGTGGTGGAACGGCAGCTGCCAGTGGAATCAGGTGATGGTCCAGCAGGTACGGGCGACGGCGGCCGCTCTCGCGACGACCAACAACTACCGCTACTACATCGGCACCGGCTCGCGGCACACGATGTTCGGCAGCAACAAGGTGTACACCGACACCACGGGCGGCGTGCCGACGATCGTCGACTGGGTGAACGCGACGCTGTCCAGCTCGCCCCCAACCGCGGACAGCCCGGCCTGGGCGGATGTCGAATGTACGAACTGCGGGCTGCTGCTGCCGGGTGACCCAGCCCCCAACCCACTCCAGCCGCCGTTCCAGCAGGTGGGGTCCGACATCGTCATCGAGTGCGGCGGGTCGCCGAGCGGAGCGTTCGTCGAGTAGCACCGTACTCGTCGGGAGCCGATCGGGCTCGGGGATCGGTGGGCTCGTTCGGCTCCTACAAACGACGAGGATGGGGATCGCGCCGTCGTCTCCTCCGGGGAGCCGATCCACTACAGCGGAACCGCTACGCCGGGCGGCGTGACCAGCGATGTCATCCAGGCGGCAGCAGACCTCGTGAATCCGCTTCACCGCCTCGCTGTCGGTGAAGAACAGGAGGATAGCGCGGTTGAGACGACGATCTCCGCGTCGCCCTGGTCATGCTCGATCCGTAGCTCGTCGTAGTGGATGGGGGTACCCGCGCTGGGGTCGTCGTGGGTGCGGCGAGGTCGAGAGGGTGGTTGTCGGGGAGCGCGAGCACGTGGCCAAGGAGATCGGCGCTTTACCGCCGAACGGACACGGTCTTCTTTTGCAAAAACATCTCCTTCAGCGTCTCGGCGTCTGACACGGAAAGCCCAGCTATACGCACCTTGTTCCCATAAAATCCAAGTTGTGGTGCCCGCGCTTGCGGAGAAGCCGCATACACGCGCTCCATTCGGCTCATAAAAGGCAACGCGAGTAATAACGGAGAAGCCGCCTCGACCTCGCCTCTGTCCCGTGAGATACCTTCAATCGTCAGCGTGGCGAGACCAAAAATTCCATCGATGAAATCTTGATGGATCGAGAGAGTTTGGATGACGCCGTAGGAAATGCTGCGCTCTTGTGGCGAGAGAATTCACTGACGCACGACGAGAAATTGGCCTCCGAGCGAATAATGGAAGGCGGCTCGCCCCAACAATGCATTCATCACGGGTAATAGGCCCGCGATGACCACGAGCCACGTCAGAAGACGAGGGTGAGGGCCGAGGTTCACGCCGATGCGAGACAGGAATATCAAGGACAAACTGATGAGCACCCCAAGACCGAAAAATTTCAATACCCATTGAAGACGAATGGGGTAGTTCTTCTCCGTCACCATGGTGTCCATCGGCGGCATGCGCTTTCGATTGTGACCCGTTCGTCACGACCGAGACGCTGCTGCGTCCCCGGTCGCGGTTGATGCGGGGAAGAGTAACAATCATGATGGTGCTTCGCAAGCAGCTTCGCAGTTCAACAGGTGAGATGTTGGATCGACTCGAATCGCCGCCGTGTCGCGACCGACCTCTCCAGTCGCGAGGTATCGAACCAAGGCCATCAGCGATCACTTTGGGCGCGACTCGATGACACGCACGGCTCTCGTCGCCGGCCTCGCGGTCCTCGTGCTGGCCCTCTTCATCCTTGGGCAGCTTTTCCCTCGTGGGAGGAAGCCCTACTCGACCGATCTCGGCGCGCTGCGTGCCAGATTCAATGACGACACCGGCAAAGTGCGCCTACTCCTGCTGCTGTCGCCTACGTGACCCGCCTGCCTTCGGGGGGCCTCCGAAGTCGAAAGCAAGGTGCTCGACGGGGTGAAGGGGGCCGACCTTCGCGTCTACGCCGTGTGGGTGCCTATCCTTCGCACGGACATCCGACTCGCCGTCAGCAGGGCGACGGCCGGGCTTCCCGACGAGCGCGTCAACCAGTTTTGGGATGCCGAAGGCGCGTTGCCTCGGGCGTACTCTCGTATTCGTGGGCTACCCGACTCTCGACCGGCGTGGGACGTGTATCTCGTCTTTGATCGCGATGCGCGGTGGGATGCTGAACCGCCCGTGCCCGCGCCCTGGATGCACCAACTCGGAATCGGACCTCCCGCGCAGCGACTCGATGCGGATAGGCTTGCCGGCGAGGTCGGCACGCTGCTGAACGGCACGAGGTAGACGGACCTCGCCCGCGAGTCACTGCGGCGCCGACGGCACACTGCGGTAGATGACGATCTCCACGTCGCCCTGGTCGTGCTCGAGGCGTAGTCCATCGCCCCCTCGGTCGGCCGTAGGTTGCCCAAGTCGGCCGCCTTCGGCCACCTCCTGAAGCTGAGGGACGTTGCGACCCCCGGAGGCTGCACCCCGTGCAGCACAGAAGCTGCGGGACGGGGACCCTCGGCACCCCAGTACGCAAGACGGCAGTCGCCCGCGGTAGCCCCGATATCTGGTATGCGCTCTGCATCTCGGCGCGGGAAGTCCACGACGCCATCGCGTTCGCGCTACAGGAGCCCTACAACTCTACCGGAGGTAGCCATGGGCCAGGAGAGAGAAGATGGTCGCACGAAGTCTCCCGGGCACCCACCCGAAGGAGTCACTGGCGACCGAGGAGTCGTCGTGCTCGCCCGCCCGCCGGTAGTCTACCTCGTCTCGATCCTCGTGGGCTTCGGGCTCAACGCTATCTGGCCGGTGAAAGTGTTGCCCCACGCCCTGGAACCGATGGGGCTCGTCCTGGTTCTCCTCGCCATTCCGCTGTTCGCGCTTTCGGTCCGCGAGTTTCGGCGGGCGCGGACACCGATTCGGACCAGGAAGCCGGTCACGGCGGTCATCAGGACCGGCCCGTATCGGTTCTCGCGGAACCCCATCTATCTGTCGTTTACGCTACTGCAACTCGGGCTCGGGATGTGGGCGAACAGTGCCTGGGTCGTGGGAATGCTCATCCCGACGCTCGTCCTCATGTCCTACGGCGTGATCGCCAGGGAGGAAAGGTATATGGCGCAGAAGTTTGGCGAGGAGTATCTCCGGTACACAGCGGCGGTGCGGCGTTGGATATAGGCGGCGTCACAACCGCCCGAGGCGGCGTCACAACTGCCCGAGCCGACTGGCGGTGCTCTCGAAGCAAACAGAGGGCCAGTACCTCGAACGATTCAGACTCTTACGTTCAGCGGTGTTTCCCGATCCCTGCCGGCTCCTCTGCGGACGAGTTCCGGTCCTTCACCGAGCGCTCCCCCGTGTTCGAGCTAGCGCCGACACGCGGACAGCCCAACCTGTGAAGCCGGGACCCGTGCGCTTAAGCCCCTGGGGGCCTACAGCCAGCGCTCAAACTGACCCACGGCGGTCAGCTCGACGACTCGTACGCCAGGTAGATGAGCCAGGCCCCGACGATGATCATGCCCACTGCGCCACCTGCTGCGCTAAGGGGGGACTCCCAGCCCATCACGTAGTAGGAGGAAGGGAACGTCGACAACTCCTCTGGGAGCCAGGCAAATCCGAAGTAGATCAGTACCCCGCCCGCGCCGAAAAAAAGAAACGGCAGGAACGGCAGGACACCGCCGTAGCCTGATTGCGTGAGCCCCTCCTGTATCGCATGAAGCCCTAAGTCGCTGGGCATGGTCTACCCTAGCTTAGCCCGGGTGTCCTAATTCGGACAACCAGCCAGCAGCCCGCGCAAGGGCCGCGACGCCACCTCGGAATTCGCCAATAACGGATGGATTTGAAGCGCGCGCTACCGTTGGAGTCCTCACCGTCTAGGGGTGAGACAACTCGATGCGGTAGACAGAGAACAACGGACACGCCGGACCTACCCCCTTCGCCTTCTCGGTTCGCGGCCTGTGAGCCGGAGCACCAACAACGGGAGCGTTCGACCAGACGGCCGGGACGGAATCTCGCCCACACGTTCGGCGCCCATCTTCACGTAGAAGCCCTCGGCGTTCGGGTCTGAAGCGATCCTGAGTTCCGACGCTCCCTCTGCCCGTGCCGTCTCGAGTGCGTCCTCGAAGAGGGCGGCCCCGATGCGGACGCCGGAGTGTTCGGGTGCGACCCACATGTGCTCCAACTCGCACGTTGCGCCAGTGCTTGAAAGCGCGTAGAAGCCGACGACCTGGCCGCTCCGTTCCGCACAGCACACGCGGTTGCGCTCGATGAAGTCGGGCGTCACGGTTAGCTCGTTGGCCCAAAGCCGAATCCACTCCTCAGGGTAACGCCAGGATCGCTTGGCCGCGTGCGCGATGGCGGTCAGGGTGTCGGCATCGGTGCGCTGGGCTGGCCGAATCACGACCGTCATAGGACGCGCCCTGTCGCCCCGTACACCCCGCCGGGGCGATCCGACAAGGGGCGCTACCCGCCGTCGCTCGCCATGGCCGCGCTCGCCAGCATGTCGAAGAGGAAGACAGCGGGCGTGGCGAGCGAGCCACGAGGCTCAGCGAGCCGACTGGTCCCTCCGTGGCCGTGGCGGTGTGACCTCACGTCCACCGCGCTCTCGACGACGGACCCGAACGGGTTGACCCCGACTCCTACGGCTCTCACAGGCGCGTTCGTTTGTCCCCACCAAAGCGGCACGTTTACGCTCAGCAGGACGCCGCGCACGCCTTGACGCTGGCGCAACGCAGATTGCGGCGAACCTCTCTGTTGTGCTGATCCGACAGGTGGTGCTGACAGCGATACCATGGGAGGATTCTAGCGCTCTCCCAACTGAGCTACGGCCCCACAGGCGGGAAGAATCCGAGCAGCGTCGCGCCTATAGCCCGACGGCGCTGGCAGGTCAACCAGTTCTCCGGCGGCCGCGCTCAAGGTGAGCCCGCCCCGGGCACGTCGACCGTCGTCGCGAGAATTCGGGCGCCGCGCTGGGCTCGCGCCTCGGCGCGCGGGATCGCCGTCGCCGCGAGGACGAAGAGCGTCCGCCGGTCGACGCCACCCAGCATGCACGCGATGACGTGACGGTCTGCGGCCACGCGATCCGTGACGGCGCCGCCCTCGCGCACCCGGATCGCCTCGTTGGTGAGGGGGGAGGCGACCCAGATGGCGCCCTCCGCGTCGAGGCAGATGCCGTCGGGATACACCTGCTCGTCGAGCGACGCCCAGGTGCGCCGCCCCGCGAGCCGACCGCCGGGCGCGATGGTGAAGGCCGTCAGCCGGTGCGCGAACGTCTCGGCGACGATGAGCGTGCCGCCGTCCGGGGTGATGACCGTGCCGTTCGGGAAGGCGAGGTCGTCGGCCGCGGGCTCGACGCGGCCGTCGGGATGCACGAGCGCGAGCACGGCGGACGTGAACGCCTGGCCGGCCTCGTAGTCGTAGCCGAAGTTCCCGACGTAGGCCCGGCCGGCGGGGTCGACGACCATGTCGTTGCAGTGGAAGGTGGCGAGGCCGGAGAGATCGGCGTGCACGACGAGACGGCCGGCCTCGAGACGGAGAAGCCGCCGGTCCGTCATCGAGACGACCAGCAAGCGGCCGTCAGGGAGCCAGCCGAGACCCGAGGGCTGTGTCGGCACCTCGACGATCGGCTCGACGACGCCGTCGGGCGTCACGGTGACGACGCGCTCGCCGTGCATGTCGGAGACCCAGAGGCGGCCGTCGCGCCAGCGCGGCCCCTCGAGGAAGTGGAAGCCGTCGGCCACCACGCGAAGGTCGGTGATCATGCGGTTTCCAGAAGCACCTCGAGCCCATCCTCTGCAAGCCGGGGTGGGGAGCCCCGACGGCGGTCACGGCCGTGGCGCGCGCCGCCGCGACGGGTGCAGGTGGATGATGACGGACTCGTGCGGCGCCGGAGCGGCGCCACTGTCGTCGTCCCACCCCGACCCGCCGTGCCGCCAGGCCGGGCCTCGCGGCGCCCGCGTCTTGAGGCGCCGCTCCGCCTGCTCGGCCAGCGTTTCGGCGCGCAACAGATCCGTTGCACGCGGTGCTGCGGGGCCGGGCAGCCGCGGGCGCCCGGCGCTCGCCGGGCCCGCGACGACACTCACCAGGACCATCGCAACGAGAGTTCTCTTCATGCGAAAAGAGCACGCGGCGTGCCACGCGAGTTGGATCAGCGCGACTTCTCCGCTATACGGCCCGCATCGATCAGCTCCCGCTCACGCCCCGCCCGACTCCCCGCGACGTCCTGACCGGCGTCTTCGGCTACCCGGACTTCCGTCCGGGGCAGGAGAAGATCATCGCGACCGTGCTGGCGGGGCGCGACTGCATCGGCGTCATGCCGACGGGCGCGGGGAAGTCGCTCACCTTCCAGATCCCCGCGCGCCTCCTTCCCGGCACCGTGCTCGTCGTGAGCCCGCTCATCTCGCTCATGAAGGACCAGGTGGACGCGCTCACGCGGAACGCCTTCCGGGCGACGGTCATCAACTCCACGCTCGACTGGGAGACCAAGCGCGACCGGCTGCGCCGGCTCCGGGCCGGCGAGTACGAGCTCGCCTACGTCGCGCCCGAGGGCCTCGAGGGCAACCTGCGCGGCTTCCTCGGCGGCGTGAACGTGTCGCTCGTCGTCGTCGACGAGGCGCACTGCATCTCGGAGTGGGGCCACGACTTCCGGCCCGCCTACCGGAAGCTCAAGGGACTCAAGCAGGAGCTCGGCGGCATCCCCATCCTCGCCCTCACCGCCACCGCCACTCGCCGCGTGGTCGGCGACATCATCCGCCAGCTCGGCATGGTGAAGCCCGACGGCTTCAAGGGCTCCTTCTGCCGCCCGAACCTCGTGCTCACGGCGCACAAGAAGGGCGACGGGCGCGGTTCGCGGAAGGACCTCCTCACCTGGGTCCGCCGCCGCGCGGGCGAGAGCGGCATCATCTACACGCTCAGCCGCCGCAACGTCGAGTCGCTCACCGACTTCCTGCGCGCGGCGGGCGTGCGCGCCGTCCCCTACCACGCCGGCCTCGAGGACGCCGTCCGCGAGCGCAACCAGAACGCCTTCGCGCGCGACGAGGCCGACGTCGTGGTCGCCACCATCGCCTTCGGCATGGGGATCGACAAGTCGAACGTGCGCTACGTGATCCACCGCGAGATGCCGCGCTCGATCGAGTCCTACTACCAGGAGATCGGGCGCGCGGGGCGCGACGGGCTCGCCGCCGACTGCCTCCTCCTCTACTCGTGGGCCGACGTGGTCTCGCACGAGCGCTTCCAGGACGGCATCGAGGACGACGAGGTGCAGCGCGAGGCGCGGCGGAAGACGCGCGCCATGTACGAGCTGGCCGACGCGCCCGGCTGCCGCTGGCGGAACCTGGTTTCGTACTTCGACGAGACGATCGCGGCCTGTGGCGTATCGTGTGACGAGTGCCGCGGCGTGCCTTTCACGGAGCTGGTGAAGCCCGCGAAGGCCGCGAAGGCCCCGGCCGCGCCGGCGCCCGCCGGTGCGGTCGAACCCGCCGCCGACGGCGCGCTCTTCCAGCGCCTGCGCGCGCTCCGCCGCGCGCTGGCCGACGCCGAGGGCGTGCCCGCTTACATCGTCTTCAGCGATGCGGTGCTGGCCCGCATGGCGGCCGAGCGCCCGACCGACGAGGCGGGGCTGCTCGCCGTGGCTGGGGTGGGGCCTGCGAAGCTCGCGCGCTACGGGCACGCCTTCCTCCGCGTGCTGCGCGAAGCGGACGGCGCCTGAGCCGGCACCTGCGAGGGCCGGAGCCTCGCAGCTGTGCCTGTCCTGACCGGGATGCCAGGAAGGTCTTGCGCGGCTCCTCGCCCTCGACCGTGACGGGCGCTTGAGCGAACGCTGCTCCGGCCCGTGGTTGCGGGGCCGGCGGCCGCGGCACGGCTCTTGAAGTTAGCCAGGCGTCAAATCTTCGTCAGGAGGATACCCATGGAAAACTGGGACAATGCAGTCGTCGTCGATTCCCGCGAGCTCCAGCGCCTGCGGGACGAGCACGCGAAGCTCCAGAAGGCCAGCCGCAAGCAGCGGCTCCTGCTCCTCGTCCTCGCCGGCGGCTGTGCGGTGACCGGCCTCGGGCTCTACATGGGCGCGCTGCGCTTGACCGCGACCGAGCGCGACGCGAAGGAGTGCCGGAAGACGGCGATGCGCTCCAACGTGGCGCTCGCCGCGCTGGCGCGCAGCCACGAGAACATCCTCACCGCGACCGAGAAGGCGCCCTCGGTCGGCACGAAATCCTGGGGCCGGCGCTTCACGGTGACCAAGTACCTGCCGCGGGACCCGGCGTACGGGAGGTTCAACACCGGCTACACCTCGACGCTCTGGAAGGCGGATCCGAAGTCGCGCATCGTCGCCGTCGACCCCAAGCTCATCCCCTACGGCTCGTGGGTGTGGATCGAGGGCCTCGGCTGGTACCGGGCCCAGGACTGCGGCGCGGCCATCAAGGGCTTCCGGCTCGATCTGCTCACCGCCACCGAGCGAGACGCGATGGCCTTCGGCAAGCAGGACCGCTTCGTGATCGTGGTGCCCTCGGCCGCCTGACCCCTACGTCCCCAGCTCGCCGAACACCGTGCGCGCGATCTCGGCCGCGGGCCCGGTGCCGGTGACCTCGAGCCAGCACGCGGGCGGCTCGGCGAGCAGGCGAAAGCCGAAGAACGGGAGCGCGTCGGCCTCGGCGCGCACCAGGTCGGCCAGGCGCGCGATCCCCCGCACGTCCATGTGCAGCACGAGCCGCACGCCCTCGGGCAGCGGCTCGGCGCGCGCGCCGCCGAGGACGGCGCGGAACTCGCGCACGTGCTCGGCGAGGTCCGCGGCGGCGACGCCATCCGCGAGCCGGCCGGGGCGCACCGGCGGCAGATCGACGATCACGTTCACCCGTCTCTCCTACCACCTTGCCTTGCGCGCCGCACGGCGCTAGCTCGGAGGGCATGGCCACCGAGAGTCGCGACCTCACGCTCGGCACCCCGTGCCCGGACTTCCGCCTGCGGTCCGTTGACGGCAAGACCTTCGCGCGCGACGACTTCAAGGAGAAGCCGGTGCTGGTCGTGATGTTCATCTGCAACCACTGCCCCTACGTGCAGGCGGTCGAGGACCGCATCCTCGCGCTCCAGCGCGAGTACGCGCCACGCGGCGTGCAGCTGGTCGGCATCTGCTCGAACGATCCGACCGACTACCCCGAGGATCGGCCCGAGAACCTGCTCCGCCGCTGGCGCGAGAAGGGCTACGGCTTCCCCTACCTGCTCGACGAGACGCAGGAGGTGGCGCGCGCCTTCGGCGCGGTGTGCACGCCCGACATCTACGTCTTCGACCGGGCGCGCAGGCTCGCCTATCACGGCCGCATCGACGACGACTGGCGGGAGCCGGCGAAGGTCACGCGCCGCGAGCTCGCCGCGGCGCTCGACGCGCTGCTCGCCGGGAAGGACCCGCCGCGCGAGCAGGTCCACTCGATCGGCTGCTCGATCAAGTGGCGGAAGGCGTCGTAGCCGCACGCAGCCGCGGGCGGCGCCCCGCCGGCGCCGGTGGCGCTTCGGCCCTGCGCTGGTAGACCGCGGTCATGCCGTCTCAGCGACCACCGCCTGCCAGGTTCCGCGTTAGCCGTCGAGCAGGCGGCGCAGCACGGGTTTCAGCTCCGCGGCCAGCTCCGGGCGCTTCAGCGCGAAGGCGACCGTCGCCTCGATGAAGCCGACGCGGTCGCCCGCGTCGTAGAGCCTGCCCTCGGTCTCGAGGCCGTAGAGCGCCGTGCGCTTGGCGAGCGTCTGGAGGCCGTCGGTCAACTGGATCTCACCGCCCCGGCCGGGCGGCGTGTGCTCGAGGATGTCGAAGATCTCGGGCGGCAGCACGTAGCGGCCGAGGACCGAGAGGTTGGTCGGGGCGGTGCCCGGCGCGGGTTTCTCGACCAGCGTGTCGACGTGGTACAAGCCCGTCGCGATCTGCCTCCCCGCGATGACGCCGTAGAGGTGCGTCTTCTCGGGCGGCACGGCGAGGAGCGCGATCACCGGGCCATGCGTCGCGTAGACCTGGAGGAGCTGGCGGGTGCACGGGACCGGCGCGTCGATTATGACGTCGCCGAGCAGCACCGCGAAGGGCTCGTTGCCGATGTAGCGGCGCGCGACCAGCACCGCATGCCCGAGGCCGAGCGGCTGCTTCTGGCGCACCGAGACGACGTGCGCCATCTTCGCGACCTCGCGCACCATCTTCAGGAGGTCCGGCTTCCCCTTCTCTTCGAGGAAGCGCTCGAGCTCGGGCGAGACGTCGAAGTGGTCCTCGATCACGCTCTTGCCCCGGCCGGTGACGAGCACGACGTCGGTCAGCCCGGACTGCACCACCTCCTCGACGATGTACTGGATGGTCGGGACGTCGACGATGGGCAGCATCTCCTTGGGGACCGCCTTGGTCGCGGGCAGGAAGCGCGTCCCCAACCCTGCCGCCGGAATCACCGCCTTCCGCGGTGCGCTCACGTGGTGCGGAGCTTCCGCTCCTGCGCTTCCTGGAGCGACTTGCAGTCGATGCAGAGCGTGGTCACCGGGCGCGCCTTCAGCCGCTCGAGGCCGATGTCCGCCCCGCAGTCCTCGCACTTGCCGTACGAGCCGTCCTCGATGCGCCCGAGCGCCTCGTCGATCTTCGAGATGAGCTTGCGCTCGCGGTCGCGGATGCGGAGGAGGAGGTTGCGGTTGCCTTCCAGCGAGGCGCGATCGGTCGGGTCGGGGAACTGCTCGCGGTTCTCCCCCATGCCGTCGACGGTGCGGGAGGCTTCGTTGATCAGCTCGTGGCGCCGCTCCTCGAGGAGCGTGCGAAACACATCGAGTTCGCGCTTTCTCATGGCGAGCTCCGCGGGGACCGCTGTAGCACCGGGGCGGGGCGCACGCAATCAGCGCGGGGGGCCGTGGTGAGGATCGCCTACCTGGACGCGTTCTCGGGCGTCAGCGGCGACATGACGGTGGGCGCGCTGCTCGACCTCGGCCTGCCGCTCGCGGCGTTGCGCGAGGCGATCGCGGCGCTCGCGCTCCCCGGTGTCGAGGTCGCGGTCGAGCGCGTGGCGCGCTCGGGCATCGCGGCGACCAAGTTCCACGCGCACGTGCACGGCGAGCGCCCGGACCAGGGGCCGCCCGCAAACCACCACGGGCACCGCGCCTGGGCGGAGATCCGCGACCTGCTCGCCGGGAGCCGCCTGGCCGCGCCGGTGAAGGAGCGCGCGCTCGCCGTCTTCGCACGCCTGGCCGAGGCCGAGGGGCGCGTGCATGGCGTCCCCGCCGACGCGGTCGAGTTCCACGAGGTGGGAGCGCTCGACGCGATCGTGGACGTGGTGGGGGCGGCGCTCGGCTTCGTGCACCTGGGCGTCGAGGCCGTCTACGCCGGGCCGCTGCCCATGGGGCAGGGGCGCCTGCGCTCGGCGCACGGCCCGCTGCCGGTACCGGCCCCGGCCGTGGTCCTGCTGGTCGCCGGCCGCCCGGTCCGACTCGAGGACGGCGCGGCCGAGCTGGTCACGCCGACCGGCGCCGCCATCGTCGCGGCGCTCGCGCAGCGCGAGGCGGTCCCCGAGATGCGCATCGAGGCCGTCGGCTACGGCGCGGGCGACCGCGAGCTGGCCGACCGTCCGAACCTGCTCCGCATCCTCCTCGGCGAGCCGGTAGTGGCCGCGGGCGCGGACGAGGTCGTCGTCCTCGAGGCGACCATCGACGACATGAGCCCGCAGCTCTACGAGCACGTCCTCGATCGGCTTCTCGCCGCCGGGGCGCGCGACGCCTTCCTGGTCCCGGTGGTGATGAAGAAGAGCCGCCCGGCGACCATGCTGCGCGTGCTGGCCGCGCCCGCGGACCGCGACCGGCTGGCGGGCATCGTGTTCGCCGAGACCTCGACCATCGGGCTCCGCTACACCACCTGGGGGCGTCTCGTCCTGCCGCGCGAGGAGCGGACGGTGGAGACGCCCTACGGGACGGTGCGCGTCAAGATCGCGCGTGCGCCGGACGGCACGGTCAACGTGGCGCCCGAGTTCGAGGACTGCCGGCGTCTCGCGACCGAGCGCGGGGTTGCGCTCAAGCTCGTGTACCAGGCGGCGATGGCGGTGGCGTTGCGCTGACGCCGGCGGGCGAGCTTCAGAGGCGGAGCACGCGCCGCAGCGCGTCCCTGACTTCGTGCATGGCCGGGCACCGGCCGATCACTCGATCGATGTGACGCGGCAGCACCGTGGTGATGTTGTCCGCGACGATCATCGAGTCGGTGCGCAGTGCCATCGTCCGCCCCACCGGGGTCTCTCTTCCTACGAAGACTCGCGTGACCCCGGTGCGGCTCAGGTTGGAGGTGATCTGGCACACCAGCCGCTGGCTCAAGCCCGTCTCGACTCGCTCGTCCTGCACGACCAGGGCCGGCCGCTTGCGGAACGTCGACAGGTCGGAATACGGGAAGCGAACGATGACGACGTCTCCCCACCTACAGGTCGTCATACGCTTCCATGCCGGGAGCGTCCCAATCCTCCTCGAACGCGGCGAGCCGTCCCCTCGCTTCAGCTGCTTCGCGACGAGTCCAGCCGATATCCGAAACGCGGAGTGGGCGCTTCTCCAGAGCGCGCTGGTCCTTGGCGGCTCTCGGCCGCGTAGAAGTTCTCCGAGCTCCGCGCTTCGACATCGCGAGTAAGGATATCGGGGTCTCCGGGCGTGCCACGAGCGGCGGGTGGGTGATTGTTGGCCGGGCATGGTCCTCGGGGAAGTCCGTTGCGCTGACGCATCGCGTGCGGCCGGGCCGCACGGCGGGGCGTGCGGCGCTCGCACGCCGGGGAATGCGCCGGCCCCCGGGAAGTCGAGCCCTTGCGGCCACCGACGCCTGGCACGTCGCCTGCACTCCCACGCCCGCAGGAGGTAATGACCATGCTGCCGAGCGCAATCGTGATCCCGACCGGACTGCTGGGCTCCGTGCTCGAGCCGGCGGCGCTGTTCGCCGTCTGGGGGGTCGTGGTGGTTGGCGTGCTGGCGGGGCTCTCGGCCGCGCTCGGGCGCGACGCGCGTGCCGACCAGCCCTCGGTGGACGCCCGCCTCCGCACGCGGGACGACCACGCAGCGGCGGCCTGAGACCATGCTCGCGGC
>JBKPBB010000492.1:0-2992 GCA_046744245.1 Thermodesulfobacteriota bacterium | reverse complement strand
TGGTCGTCCTCAACGGGATGAGCCGTTACCACCTGTGCATCGAGGCGCTGCGTCGGGTAGGCAAGGCACGGGCACCCCGGCTGGTCGATGAGTGCCAGGACATGCTCGGCCGGCACCAGCGCTACGTGCGTGAACATCTGGAGGACATGCCCGAGGTACGCGACTGGACCTGGTCGGAGGCTTGAGCGTGTCGCCGTCCCTTCGCATCCTCTGCCTGAACACCGGCTCGTCGTCGCTCAAGTTCGCGCTCTACGAGCTGGGGGAGCGCGAGGTGGCGCTCGCGACCGGTGCGGCCGAGGGGATCGGCAACCCGGGTGCTCGCCTCACGCTGCGGAAGGGCGGCGACACCCCCACCGTCGACGTCCTCGACCAAGTTCCCGACGTCAAGACAGTTCTGGCCGCGCTGGACGCTCACAGGCTTCCCGCCCCGGATGCCGTTGGGCACCGCCTGGTCCACGGCGGTCCGCTGTATCGCACGCCCGTGCGGGTGGATGCGCGGCTGCTCGAGGCTCTGAAGGCACTCGTGCCGTTCGCTCCCTTGCACCTCCCGGGCGAGATCGAAGGGATCGAAGCCGTCGCACGCCACTTTCCGGACCTTCCTCAGGTCGTCTGCTTCGACACCGCATTCCACCGGGACATGCCCGACGTCGCGCAGCGCTTCCCGCTCCCGGGCGCGCTCTGGGACGCCGGCATCCGGCGCTATGGGTTCCACGGCCTCTCCTACGAGTACGTGGTTTACGAGCTCGGGGCCGCGAGCCGCGGGCGCGTCGTCATTGCGCATCTCGGGAGCGGCGCGAGCATGGCAGCGGTCCACGACGGCCGGTCGGTCGAAACGACGATGGGGCTCACGCCGACCGGCGGCCTCATGATGGGGACGCGTCCCGGCGACCTCGATCCCGGCGTCCTGCTGCATTTGCTCGCGACTCGGCAGTACGACGTCGACGGTCTGACGCGGCTGGTGGAGCGCGAGTCCGGCCTGCTCGGGGTCTCGGGCCTGAGCGCCGACATGCGAACGCTCCTCGCCGCCCGCGATCGGGATCAGAACGCGGCGCGGGCCATCGCGATGTTCTGCCATCGCGCCCGCCGCGAGGTGGGCGCGCTGGCGGCCGTCCTCGGCGGAATGGACAGCCTGGTGTTCACCGGGGGCGTCGGTGAACACTCGGCAGAGATCCGTCAGGAGATCTGTCGAGGGCTCGAGCACCTCGGCGTGGTGCTCGACATGGACGCCAACGGCGCGCACGCCCCCATCGTGAGCCCGCGTGGAGCCGCATGCGTCGTGCGCGTCGTCAAGACGAACGAGGATCTGATGGTCGCCCGCCATACCCGAGCCGTGCTCCAGGGTCGGGCGGTGGGCACGAACGACAGGAGGCAGGAATGCAAGTCGGCATGATCGGGCTGGGTCGCATGGGCGCGAACATGGTGCGTCGCCTGCTCCGCGGGGGCCACACCTGCGTGGTGCACGACGTCTCGGCGGCCGCCGTACAGGCTCTCGTGCGCGAGGGCGCGACCGGCGCCACGTCGTTGGACGCCTTCGTCGAACAGCTCGCCAAGCCTCGCGTCGTCTGGCTCATGGTCCCGGCGGGCGTCGTCGATGCGACGCTCGAGAGCGTTGCCCCCCGCCTCGAGCGCGGTGACACCATCGTCGACGGCGGGAACTCCTACTACCGCGACGACGTCGATCGCGCCGGCCGGCTCGCCCGCCACGGGCTCCACTACGTGGACTGCGGCACCAGCGGCGGCGTGTTCGGGCTCGAGCGCGGCTACTGCCTCATGATCGGCGGCGAGCCGGACGTCGTGCGTCGCCTGGATCCGCTCTTCGCGACCCTGGCGCCCGGCGCGGGCGACGCACCGCGAACACCGGGTCGCGAAGAGCGGCGCGGCACGGCCGAAAAGGGCTACCTGCACTGCGGCCCGAGCGGCGCCGGCCACTTCGTGAAGATGGTCCACAACGGCATCGAGTACGGCCTCATGGCGGCCTACGCGGAGGGGCTCAACATCCTGCGCCACGCCGACGTGGGGAAGCGGACCCGCGCGACCGATGCGGAAACGACGCCGCTCCGCGACCCGGCCTACTACCAGTACGATTTCGACCTCGCCGACGTGGCCGAGGTCTGGCGCCGCGGCAGCGTCGTCGCCTCCTGGCTGCTCGATCTCACCGCGGCCGCCCTCGCGAGCGATCCGCACCTCGAGCGCTTCACCGGCCGCGTCTCCGACTCGGGCGAGGGCCGATGGACGCTCGACGCCGCGGTCGACGAGGGGGTCCCCGCGCATGTCCTCGCCGCCTCGCTCTTCGAGCGCTTCAGCTCGCGGGGGGCGGCGGAGTTCCAGGACCGTCTGCTCTCCGCCATGCGATTCGAGTTCGGCGGCCACGTCGAGAAGAAGTCATGACGCCCGCGCGTTCCGACGCGCTCGTCTTCTTCGGCGCGACCGGCGACCTCGCCTACAAGAAGATCTTCCCGGCCCTGCAGGCGATGGCACGCCGCGGTCACCTCGACGTGGCGGTCATCGGCGTCGCGAAATCGGGCTGGACGCTCGATCAGATGCGCGCCCGTGCCCGGGACAGCGTGACGCAGCACGGCGGGCTCGACCCGGAGGCGTTCGCGAAGCTGGAGTCGCGGCTCCGCTACGTGGACGGCGACTACCGCGATCCGTCGACGTACACCACGCTTCGCACGGCCCTCGGCGATGCGCGCCGGCCGGCGCACTACCTCGCGATCCCGCCGAGCATGTTCCCGACCGTCGTCGAGGGCCTCGAACGCTCGGGCTGCGTTCGCGACGCGCGCGTCATCATCGAGAAGCCCTTCGGACGGGATCTCGCGTCGGCGCGTGCGCTCAACGCGACGCTGCACGCGGCGTTCGACGAGGCGGACGTCTTCCGCATCGACCATTACCTCGGCAAGGGCCCCGTCCAGAACCTCGCGATCTTCCGGTTCGCCAACACCTTCCTCGAGCCGATCTGGAACCGAAACTACGTCGACAACGTGCAGATCAC
>JBKPBB010000277.1:0-5963 GCA_046744245.1 Thermodesulfobacteriota bacterium | reverse complement strand
ACGTCGGCCCACACCTCGAAGACGTCGGCCCCGGCGTAGCTGTCGTAGAACCCGTCGGGGCCGCGCGACTCCGGGGTGATGACGATCGAGCCCCCGTCGCGGTCGCCGAACTGCGACTGGTTGCGGCTGCCGAGGTACTGGTTGTAGTTCGTCGACAGCGAGTGCAGGAGGAGCGTCATCCCGTAGCCCTGCTTCGGCATCGGCGCGGACGGCACGTAGCTGGCATAAGGCTGGAGGACGCGCTGGTACTGGCCCGGGCAGTTGGTGCCGCCGCTCGTCGACGCCGGGAAGCAGTTGACGGAGAAATCCGCTCCCTGCCCGGTCTCGAAGTGGCTCACCAGGATGCGGTCGATGGGGCCGGTCTGCGGCACGCCGCCCGGCTGGCCGGGCATGTCGTCGTTGACCGCGGCGGCGAGCTTCGCGAAGTCGACGTCGGCGTGGAACGCGCTCAAGTCGCCCGCGGCGAGCGCCTCGCCCTGGTGCTGGTCGCGCCACCAGGCCGGGCTCGTGGCCGTGTTGGCCGGGTCGCGCGCAACCGGCATCGGCTCGTCGTAGCGGAAGGCGACGTTGAAGAAGGCGGCCGGGCTGGCCGCCGCCCCGGCGCCGCCGGGGTGCGTCGCGTCGGCCGCGGCCTGCGGCAGCAGGTAGCGTCCGTTCGCCTTGTCCCATAGGCCCACGCCGGCGGCCAGGCGGACCACCTGGCCGCCGGGGTTCCAGGCGGCGTGCGGCACCCGCACCTCGATCTGGCGGCGGCCGGTGTCGACCGCGACGAGCGGAGCGGGGCCGCCGACGGGCTGCCCCGTGGCGGCATTCACGAGGTCGCCGGCCATGCCCGCCCCGGCGGGGTGCACGGTGAGGAAGAGGTCGGCGGGCGCCTGGACGTTCGCGCCCGCGGGGAAGGATCGGAGCACGCCGGGCGTGCCGCCGATGGCGATCGAGAAGGCCACCAGCGAGGCATCCTTCAACGTGTTCAGCGTGAGCCGGAACGCGGTCGCGTCGGAGAGCGGCTTCACGCGCAGCTCGACCACGTCGGCCGCGTCGTTCGCGTACGCCGGATCGGTCGGATACGTGTAGGTGCCGTTCGGCTTCGAGAACAGGTTCCCGCCGCCCTTGGGATCCGTCGGGTCCGGCGCCTCGGCCGCTCCGTGATCGTCGTAGAGGAAGTCCTGGTAGAGGAACTCGCCGCCGCGGTAGGCGCTCGCCCCGGAGACGAGGATCGGCGCGGCGGACCAGACGCCGACGTTCTCGAGCTGCGGCGCGACCGCGGGCGCCCCGTAGAGCACGTCGGGCCCCGGGCGCGGACCCGGGCCGCTGTAGAGCGAGGTCCCTCCAGCGAGCGCAGCCGGAGCGCCGGCGACGATCGAGAGCGAGCAGAGCAGCGGGACGGTCAAGCCACGAGCGCGCATGTCGTCTCCTCCAAAGAACGCGTTAGTCTAGGAGGCGAGGGGCGGGCGCGAGAATCCATGGCGGCGCCATTTCGGCCGAATACTTCTGGTATTTCGGTCGAATCTTCCCGGTACGCGCCCGGCGGCGCGACGGTGAGCCCGGCGGGTCGCGCTCAGTCGAGGCGGATCTGACGCAGGACGCGGACGTAGTAGTCGACGCCCGACCACACGGCGAGCACGAGCGCCATCCAGAGAAACAGCATGCCGCCGGCGTGGAAGTCGATCTCGAGGCCGGTGCCCGGAATCGGATAGCGGTAGTGCAGAAGGAGCGCCTCGAGCGCGAACATCTGGAGGAGCATCTTGTACTTGCCGAGCTCCTGCGCGGCGAACGTGACGCCGCCGCTCGAGGCGATGCCGCGGAGCCCCGTGACGGCGAGCTCGCGCAGCACGATCACCACCACCATCCAGGCGGGCACGCGCGGCTCCGGCGGGACGGCGGCGAGCATGATGAGGGCAGCGGTGACGATGAGCTTGTCGGCGAGCGGGTCGAGGAGCTGGCCGAGCGCGGTCGTCATGCCGTGGCGGCGCGCGAGCCAGCCGTCCAGGAAGTCCGTGATGCACGCGACGAGGAAGGCGAGCGCCGCCACCGCGCGCGCGGCGGGCGTCGGCCAGAGGAGCGCCACCACCAGCACCGGGACGAGCCCGACGCGCACCAGCGTCAGCAGGTTCGGCAGCGCCGCGACCCGCGTGCCGCGCGCGACGGCGTCAGCGGCGGGCGAGGACACCCGCCCGTTCCCGCAGATACGCCAGCCGGTAGCGCAGCACGCGCGCGAGATACTCCCGCGTCTCGGGGATGGGCGGGACACCGCCCGCATCCTCGACGGTCCGGGTACCGGCGTTGTAGGCGGCGATCGCGAGGGGCAGGTTGCCCCCGTAGCGGTCGAGCAGCATGCGCAGGTGACGGCACCCGCCCTCGATGTTGTCGCGCGGCAGGAAGACGTTCACCACCTGGTGCTGCGCGGCCGTTTGCGGCATGAGCTGCATCAGTCCGAGCGCACCCTTGCGTGAGACGGCGAGCCGGTCGAAGTCCGACTCCGCCTTGATCACCGCCTTCACCAGCGCATACTCGACACGGTAGCGCTCGGCAATCTCGCGGATGAGGCCGTCGTAGGAGGTCGGAACCACCTGCGGGAGGGGCTTGGCCAGCTCGGCGAGGAGCGCCTCGCGCGTCAGCGGCACCAGCATGCGCGGCGCGGGCGGCACCTCCCGCATGAGGCGCGCGGCGGGCGCGGCGGGCGCATTGGTGAAGACCAGCGTGCCCGACCGGTCGCGGTAGCGATAGACGTCGGCGCTCGCCTGCAGGGCGAGGCCGAGCACGGTCGCGCTTGCCGCCGCCCAGACCGCCAGCCGCATCGTGATTCACGATACGGGAGGGGTCCCGTCGGGTCAATCGCGGCGCGCCGCCCGCGTGTCAGGCGCTTGACCCGACCCGACGGGCACGGGAAGCTCTAGCGCCGTGCCCGTCGAGAGCGACTTCCTGGTCCTCGGCAGCGGCGTCGCCGGCCTCACCTGCGCGCTCGAGTGCGCGCGCGCCGGGCACGTCGCGCTGGTCACCAAGGACCGGCTCCCCGAGAGCAACAGCCGCTACGCGCAGGGCGGCATCGCCTCGGTGTGGAGCCCGGAGGACAGCTTCGAGTCGCACGTCGCCGACACGCTCGCCGCCGGCGACGGGCTCTGCCACCGCGACACGGTCGAGGTGGTGGTACGCGAGGGCCCGGACCGGGTGCGCGATCTCATCGCCCTGGGCACGAACTTCGACCTGCGCGGCGACCCCGACGACCACGAGTACGACCTCGGGCGCGAGGGCGGGCACTCCAAGCGGCGCATCCTGCACGCCACCGACGCGACCGGGCGCGAGGTGATCCGGGCCCTCGGCGAGGCGGTGCGCGGCTCGCCGAACATCACCATCCACGAGAGCCACCTCGCCGTCGACCTGCTCCTCGAGCGCGGCGAGCGCCCCGTCTGCTGGGGCGCCTACGTCCTCGACCGCGCGACGCGCGAGGTGCACCGCTTCCCCGCGCGCGCGACCTTCCTCTGCACGGGCGGCGCGGGCAAGGTCTACCTCTACACCTCCAACCCCGACGTCGCGACCGGCGACGGCGTCGCCATGGCCTACCGCGCCGGCGCGCCGGTCGCCAACATGGAGTTCTTCCAGTTCCACCCGACCTGCCTCTATCACCCCCAGGCGAAGTCCTTCCTCGTGACCGAGGCGCTGCGCGGCGAGGGGGCGGTGCTCCGCCGGCTCGACGGCGAGGCGTTCATGAAGCGCTACGACGCGCGCGCCGAGCTCGCGCCGCGCGACATCGTCGCGCGCGCCATCGACAACGAGATGAAGGTGCACGGCTTCGAGTGCGTGTACCTCGACATCTCGCACCGTGACGCGGCGTTCGTGCGCCGCCGTTTCCCGACCGTGTACGAGACCTGCCGCCGCTTCGGGATCGACATGACGCAGCAGCCGATCCCGGTCGTGCCCGCGGCCCACTACGCCTGCGGCGGCGTGCTCGCGGACCTGGACGGCGCAACCGCGCTCGAGCGCCTCTACGCCTGCGGCGAGGTGGCGTGCACGGGGCTCCACGGCGCGAACCGTCTGGCCTCGAACTCGCTCCTCGAGGCGCTGGTGTTCGCGCACCGCGCCGCGCGCCACGCCTGCGCGCGCCTCGGCGAGGATCGCCGGCGCTGGCCGGACATCCGCCCCTGGGATCCCGGCCACGCCACCGACAGCGACGAGTCGGTCGTGGTCACGCAGAACTGGGACGAGATCCGCCGCTTCATGTGGAACTACGTCGGCATCGTGCGCAGCGACCGGCGCCTCGCCCGCGCCCGCACGCGCATCGCGCTCCTGCAGGAGGAGATCCGCGAGTACTATCGCGACGTCCTCCTGACCAGCGACCTGGTCGAGCTGCGCAACATCGCGACCGTGGCGGAGCTGATCATCGCCTCGGCCAGCAGCCGCCGCGAGAGCCGCGGGCTGCACTACACGATCGACCACCCGCACCCCGACCCGGCCTGGGCGCACGACACGGTGGTGCGGCGGCGGGACGGCGCGGGCGTCGAGCTGCTCGCGCCGCCGCGGCGCGCCTTCGCCTGAGCCGCGGCCGCCGTGGGCCGTCACGACCGCGCCGGGAGCGGCGCAGCCTTGCCTCTCTGCGAAGGACGGCGCCTTCCGGGCGGCGCCCCGCGGCTCGCTCAGGCGAGCAGGACGGCGAGGATCCCGCTCATGAAGATGCCGTCGAAGGTGCCCGCGCCGCCGATCGACGCGATCGGCGCACCGAGCCCCCGGAGGTGGCCGAGGTTCAGCAGATCGGCGCCGATCAACGTCCCCAGGCTCCCGGCCACGTAGGCCAGCGCGGGGGCGGAGCCCCGCGACATCGCGAGCGCCGTCGTGGCCGCCACCAGCGGCGGGACCAGGCCCGGCACCGCGATCCCCACCCCGCGGACCGGCCGGGCGAGGGCGTGGACGATCGCCGCGACCACGGCGACCGCCACCAGGCTCGGGACCCAGAGCCCGTTCTTCACGATGAGGTAGAGCGAGAGCAACGTCGGGATCACCGCCCCGCCCACGTTGATGGCGATCACCGTGCGCGGCCAGTCCTCGACCATCGGGACCACGTAGCGCATGCCGAAGAAGACGACCTCCTCGCCCGAGAGCACGCGCTCGGGGGGCAGCTCGGCCACGGGGATGTTCACGCCGCTCCCGACGAGCGAGAGCATCAGCAGGGTGAAGACCCAGCGCCGGTCCACCCCGACTTTCTCGTAGGCGTAGCCGAGGATACCGATTTCGACGATGGCGACGAGGACGACGACGAGGAGGAACAGCCCGAGGACGAACGGCAACGCGAGCGGGAAGAAATGGAAGCGAGACGGGTGCATGGCCCCTCCCCCGACGCCTGCTGCGCCCTACCGCTCGCGCGCCTCGAAGAGGTGGAGCTGGCGCACCGGCGTCTCCTCGCCCGGCGGGATCGGGTAGTTTCCGGTGAAGCAGGCGTCGCAGAAGCTCGCCCGCTTGGCGGTGAAGGCGTACATCCCGGCGACGCTCAGGTAGGCCAGCGAGTCGGCGCCCAGGTACTCGCGGATCTCCGCCACCGAGTGCGACGAGGCGATCAGCTCCTCGCGCGTCGGCGTGTCGATGCCGTAGAAGCAGGGGTGCGTCGTGGGTGGCGAGCTGATGCGCATGTGCACCTCGCGCGCCCCTGCCTGGCGGAGCATGGCGACCAGCTTCCGGCTGGTGGTGCCGCGCACGATCGAGTCGTCGACCACCACCACGCGCTTGCCCGCCAGCACCTCGCGGAGCGCGTTCAGCTTGACCTTGACGCCGAAGTGCCTGATCGAGCTGGAGGGCTCGATGAAGGTCCGCCCGACGTAGTGGTTGCGGATGAGGCCCATCTCGTACGGCAGGTGCGCCTCCTCGGCGTAGCCGATCGCGGCGGGCACGCCCGAGTCGGGGACGGCGATCACGATGTCGGCCGGGACCGGGCTCTCGCGCGCCAGCTGGCGGCCGAGCGCCTTGCGCACCTCGTA
>JBKPBB010000491.1:0-1852 GCA_046744245.1 Thermodesulfobacteriota bacterium | reverse complement strand
GGCCTGCGGAGCTCGCGGCGGGGGCGGCCCCGTCCTCGCTTGCCACGGGCTCCGGGAGCGGCACCGCCTCGGGTAGAGGCGGGCGCGGGCGCGCCGCTTCGCGGCGCCGCGCCAGGCGCGCACGCGCCTCGCGCCAGGCCTTCGTTTCCCAGGCCGGGGTGCTCGGGTCGTCCTCGGCGGGCACGGCGAGATCGGCCCAGCGGGAGATCTCGTGGCCGCGGTGGTCGCTGCCCTTGGCGCCCTCGGGGTGGTAGTCGACGTTGCGTACCGCCTCGAAGTCGCAGGCGCCGCAGTAGGTGCAGCGCTCGATCGAGCAGTCGGGCGTGAGCACGCCGGTCAGCGCGCGTGCCAGGTCCTGGAGGAGGAACTTCCGGCTGACGCCCGCGTCGAGGTGGTCCCAGGGGAGCTTCTCCTCGAGCGGCCGTCGGCGGAGGTAGAACCGGGGGTCGAGGCCGTGCGCCGCCATCGCCGCGCTCCACACCTCGAGGCGGCAGTGCTCCGACCAGCCGTCGAAGCGCGCCCCCCGCCGCTGCGCGGTCTCGATGACGTCGGCCAAGCGGCGGTCGCCGCGCGCGAAGATGCCCTCGAGGAGCGAGAGCCGGGCGTCGTGCCAGCGGAACTCGATCTTCCGGCGGCCGAGCTCGTGGCGCAGCAGCGCCTGGCGGACGCGCGTCTCCTCGAGCGAGAGCTGCCCCGCCCACTGGAAGGGCGTGTGCGGCTTGGGCGAGAAGGTGGAGACGCTGGCCGTCACCCGGAGCTGCCCGCCGGCCGCGGCCGCGACGCGCGCCGACAGCTCGGCGATGCCGCGCACGTCCTCCTCGGTCTCGCTCGGAAGGCCGATCATGAAGTAGAGCTTCAGGCTCCGCCAGCCGAGATCGGCAAACAGGCGTGCCGCACGGAGCAGCTCCTCCTCGCGGTACTCCTTCTGGATCACGTCGCGCAGCCGCTGCGTGCCGGCCTCGGGCGCGAGCGTGAAGCCCGTCTTCCGTACGCGGCGGATCTGCTCCAGGATGCGCGGCGAGAGCGCCTCGACACGGGTCGAGGGGAGCGAGACCGCCACGCGCTCGGGGACGAGGCGGTCCATCAGCTCGCGAAGCAGCGGGTTCACGCCGCTGTAGTCGCCGGTCGAGAGCGAGAGGAGCGAGACCTCCTCGTAGCCGGTGCGCCGCATGAGCTCGGTGGTCTGCTCGACCAGGCGCTCGGGGTTGCGCTCGCGCAGGGGACGGTAGATGTAGCCCGCCTGGCAGAAACGACAGCCCTTCACGCAGCCGCGCATCACCTCGACGCTCGCGCGGTCGTGCACCACGCCGACGTTGGGCACGATCGGATCCGTGGGCGGCGCGAAGCGGTCGAGGTCGACGAGCACGCGCTTGTGGACTCGCGGGCGCGCCGGCTCGAGCGGCACGACCTCGGCGATCGTCCCCTCGGCATGGTAGCGGGGTGCGAAGAAGGCGGGCACGTAGAAGCCCGGGATGTCGGCGAGCGCGCGGAGGAGCGCGCCGCGGTCGCGGCCGTCCCAGGCGAGCACCCGATCGCAGATGTCGCCCACCGCCTCCACGCCGTCGCCGAGGAGGACGCCGTCCATGAAGGGCGCCAGCGGCTCGGGGTTGAAGGCGCACGGCCCACCGGCGATCACGAGCGGATGCCCGGGGCCGCGCGCGGCGGCGCGCAGCGGGACGCGGCCCAGCTCGAGCATGGTGAGGAGATTCGTGTAGGTGAGCTCGTACTGGAGGCTGAAGCCGAGCACGTGGAAGTCGGCGAGCGGGAGGTGGCTCTCGAGCGAGACCAGCGGGAGCCCGCGCGCGCGCAGCAGCGCCTCCAGGTCGGGCCAGGGGGCGTAGGCGCGCTCGGC
>JBKPBB010000035.1:0-2836 GCA_046744245.1 Thermodesulfobacteriota bacterium | reverse complement strand
TCGGCTTCTCGACCGCCGAGGCGCTGACCCCGGCGCTCCGCCAGCAGCTCCAGGCGGCGCTCGGCATCGAGCTCTTCGACCACATCGGCGAGGCGCAGATCGGCCCGGTCGCGGGCGAGTGCCGCGCGCACGCGGGCATGCACCTCCACGCGCGCGACCTCTTCTGCGAGTTCCTGGACCCGGAGAGCGGCGCGCCGGTCGGCCCGGGCGGCGTCGGCGAGCTGGTCGCGACCCAGCTCGGGCGCCACGCCCTCCCGCTCGTCCGCTACGCGCCGCGGGACGCGTATCGCCTCCTCCCCGGCGCGTGCCCGTGCGGGAACCCCGCGCCGCGCGTGGCGTTCGTAGGCCTGGTGGGCGCCATCAAGAAGATCAAGGGCGTGCTCGTCCACCCGGCCCAGATCCACGCGGTCACGAGCCAGTTCCCCGAGCTCGGCCGCTTCCAGATCGTGGTGGAGCACCCGGCGGGTGAGCGCTACGAGCGCGCGACCCTGCGCGCGGGAACGGTGCGCCCGCCCGCCGACGCCGATGCGCTCTGCCGCACGCTCGCCGAGCGCCTCAAGGCGACGGTGCTGATCCAGATGGAGGTCGCACTGGTCCCGGAGGGCGACGTCCCGGAGACGGCCGGGCCGCCGGGCTTCGCCGAGGCGGTGGTGAAGCGGTGAGCGGGCGCCGCTACTACGACGCCGCGATCCAGACGATGCCGCTGGAGCGGCTCCGCCGGCTGCAGGAGGAGCGCCTCGCCCGCCAGCTCGACCGCGTGTGGTCGATCCCGGTGCCGTTCTTCCGCCGGAAGCTCGAGCGTGCCGGGCTCCGTCGGGCCGACCTGCGCGGGCTCGACGACCTCGCGCTCATCCCGACGACGGTGAAGGCCGAGCTGCGCGCCAGCGAGGAGGAGCACCCGCCCTTCGGCGACTACCGCGCCGCGCCGCTCTCCGCCTGCGTGCGGCTCGGCGCGTCGACCGGCACCAGCGGGCGCCCGACGCTCATCCTGTGGACGCGGAAGGATCTGGAGGTGGACTACGCGGCCTCCGCACGCGGCCGCTGGCGCTGGGGGCTCCGCCCCGGCATGAGCCTCGCCAACGCACACCCCTTCGGCATGAATGCCGGCGGCTGGCACTTCAGCCACGGCATCGAGGCGCTCGGCGTGCTGAACATCCCCTCCGGGCCGCCGGTGGGCGAGCAGCACGTCCGCGACGTCATCGAGGTGTGGCGGCGCGTCCGGCCGGACATGTACCGGCTCTTCGGCAACGTCGCGCGCACCTACGCCGACGCGGCGCGCGCCATGGGGCTCGACCCGGAGCGCGACCTGAACCTCGCCGTCGCCGGCGACCACCCGTCGGAGCAATACCTGATGGCGAGCTCCGGTCTGGAGGCGCTGCCGCTCCTCGGCAGCGCCTGCGACGAGCGGGACGGGGCGCACCTGGCCGAGGACCTGGCGATCGTCGAGGTGATCGAGCGCCGCACGGGGAAGCCGCGCGGCCACGGCGAGCGCGGCAGCCTCGTCGTCACCGTGCTCGAGAAGGACAACTTCCTCCTGCGCTACGACCTGGAGGACGTGGTGCGCTGGAACCTGACGCCGTGCCCCTGCGGCGAGACGCACCGCCGGCTCTTCTACGAGGGGCGGGTGCGCGACCTCGTCGCGGTGGGCGACGTCGAGGTGCTGCCCATCGACGTGGCGCTCGTCCTCTACGAGTTCCCGGAGGTGTCGCGGCCGTCGGCGGAGTACCAGATCGTGCGCGGCCGTGCGCCCTCGGGCGCGCTCCGCGTGCGGCTCGAGTACGACGCGGCGGGAGGCGTCGACGCGGGCGCGCTCACGCGCCGGCTCGCCGAGCGCTTCCGCGAGCGCCTGGGTGTTCGGGCCGACCTCGAGCTGGTGGCGCGGGGCACCGTGCCCCGCTTCGCGTACAAGGCGGCGCGGGTGGTGGACGGCTGAGGCGCGGACGCTGTATGTCGTGGCCCCGAGGAGGACCTGCCTCATGTCGCTGGCCATGACCAAGGAGGAGCGCGAGGCGTTCCTCGCCGACACGCACGTCGCGGTGGTGAGCATCGCCGACGGCGAGCGTGGCCCGCTCGCGGTGCCAGTCTGGTACGCGTACACGCCGGGCGGCGCGCTCCGCTTCGTGACCGGCGGCGAGTCGCGCAAGGCGCGCCTCATCCGCGCCACGGGCCGGGTGAGCGTGTGCGTGCAGAGCGAGACACCGCCCTACGGCTACGTGACCATCGAGGGTCCGGCGACGATCACCGCGCCCGACTACGAGCGCGACATCCGGCCGACGGCGATCCGCTACCTCGGCCCGCAGATGGGCGAGACCTACCTTCGGGCGACCGCCGCCGAGCACGCCGCCGCGGTGCTCGTCACCGTGACGCCCGCACGCTGGCTCACCGTCGACTACGGCAAGTGGGCAGCCTGAGCCATGCCGATCCTGGACGAGCGGCACGACTTCGCGCACCCCGTCGAGCCCGACACCGCCTGGAGCGAGTCCTACTACTTCAACGCCTACGACCCGCTGACCGACACCGGCCTCTTCACGCGCATCGGCGTCAGACCTCACGAGGGCACGATGGACGTCGGCCTCTCGGTCTGGCTCCCCGGATCGGAGCTCGCGACCATCCACGGCGTCCGCCCGCAGCACGAGATGACCGACAGCGACCTCGCCGTGGCCGGCGTCCGCTACCAGCGCCTCCGCCCCATGGCGGAGTGGCGCATCACGTGCGACGCCGAGGCCAGCGTGCGCGACCTCGGCGGGCGCCGCCCGCCGCGCACCGCGCGCGTCGCCCTCGACCTCGTCTTCCACGCGCTCGCGCCCGCGGTCGGGAGCGATGGCCAGGGCCGCGC
>JBKPBB010000429.1:0-2290 GCA_046744245.1 Thermodesulfobacteriota bacterium | reverse complement strand
TCTGGGTTCATGTAATCCCAGGGCTGGGCACTCGCGGTGTAGATGTCCTGGCTGGGCCGGAATGTACTCGGGTCGTCCAAACTGCCCGCTCGAATCGTGACCATCTCGGGCGCCGAGCCGGGTAGCCCGAACAGGGGAGATCCGCAGTCGCCGCAAAACGCCCGGGTGGTGGCGTGTCCGCTATCTGCGGTGAGCTCGAAGTATTTCGGACTTCCTTGGGTTACCGCAAACGCAGCCTTCGGCACGCCCAAGACCGGAACGAAGGCGCTCCCCGACTCTCGCTGACAGTCGCGACAATGGCAGTTGAGAGAGAAGAGCGGGGCAGCCGTACAGGTGTAACGGATCGCACCGCAGGCGCAGCCACCAGACAGGATTGGCATGAAGATGAGCCTCCTCTTAACGACCAGGGCGCTCAGCGGGCGCCGTAGCCGGTCCGCTGAAGCGGCGGGTTCGGTAGAGGCGCGTCGTCACGCCGGACGCCACTGCGGGACGAGGTCCCCGTCCGGCGAGGGCGCGAAGTCGACGACCATGGGCAGTTCCATGCGCAGATCCTCCGCCGTCGCCCCGACCAGCCCGCCGATCGTGCGCACGCCTTCCTCGCACTCGACCAGCAGGACCGGGTACGGCACGCGGTCCTTCCATGCCGGCAGCACGGGCGGATGGACGACGACCCACGAGACGAGCCGCGCCCGCCCGCTCGCGCGCGCCCACTCGCTCTCCATGGAGAGGCAGTGCGGGCACATCGGCCCGGGCGGATGGCGCCAGCGGCCGCAGCCCGTGCAGCGCTGGAAGCGAAGCTCGCGCGCGCGCCCCGCGGCCCAGTAGGGCACCCAGTCGGGACCGCCGGTGCGGCGGACGAAGTCGTCTGCCATCCTACTCGCCGCGCAGGAGGAGCGCGCCCGTCGGCACCATGTTGCCGCTGGTCACGAGCGAGAGCTGCGCGCCCGGCACCTGGTTGAGCGAGGTGCCGCGGATCTGCCGCGCCGCCTCGATGATGAGGTTGATGCCGTGGACGTACGCCTCGGAGAGGCTCCCGCCGCTCGTGTTGCACGGAAGGCGCCCGCCCAGCTCGAGCCCGTGGTCCTCGACGAAGGCGCCGGCCTCGCCCGGCTTGCAGAAGCCGTACTCCTCGAGCGAGGCGAGGACGAGGGGCGTGAAGGCGTCGTAGAGCTGCGCCACCTGCACGTCCCGGGGCCCCACGCCCGCCATGCGCCAGAGGTCGCGCGCCGCATGCGCGCCCGGCGACTCGAGGAGCGGCTCCTTGAAGTAGTTGTTCATCGTCCAGTTACGCGGCCCCATGCCCTGCGCGGCGGCCGTGATGTAGGCGGGCTTCTGGCGAAGGTCGCGCGCCATGTCCGCCGCGGCCACGATCACGGCCGCCGCGCCGTCGGTCTCGAGGCAGCAGTCGAGGAGACGCAGCGGGTCGGAGATGAGCCGCGAGCGCTGGTGGTCCTCGACCGTGATCGGCTCGCGCATCATGGCGACGGGGTTGTTGGTGGCATGGCGCCGGCAGGCGACCGCGATCCAGCCGAGATGCCGCGACGTGTAGCCGCGCTCGTGGAGGAAGCGGCGCGCGAACATCGCCACCTGGTCGACGGGGCGGACGAAGCCGTAGGGCGAGAAGAGCGCGGTCTCGTTGGTCTCGGCGGCGATGTTGTCGCGCTCGCGCGAGGTCCCGGCCCACGGCCGCCCGCCCGAGCCGCGGTTGCGCGAGCGGTAGACGAGCACGCAGCGCGCCATGCCGGCCGTGATCGCGGCTGCCGCGTGCCCGACCACGCCGCACCCCCCGCCGCCGCCGTAGCCCACCTCGCCGAAGAAGCGCAGGTTCGGCACCCCGAGGCTCCGCGCGATGGCGTTCTCGGAGGTGAGCTGGATGCTCCACTTCGTCATGCCGTCGATGTCCGAGGGCCGGAGCCCGGCGTCCTCGAGCGCCAGCTTGGAGGCCTCGAGCGCCGTCACCTCCTCCGCGCGGCCGATGTCCTTGGCGAAGGGGAGCTGGCCGATGCCGACGATCGCGGCGCGGTCCCTGAGCGACACGAGGCGCGTCTAGCACACCACCCGAGCCGACGAAAAAGGGGGAGCGCTATCCCGTCCGGCGCGTCCGGCCGGCGCGTTCGGCGACGTGGTCCTGGATCGCCTTGCCGATCGCCTCGACCGCGCGGCCGATGAACGTGCCGCGGTTCTCGGCGGCCCAGTCGCGGCTCCGCGCGAGGCGCCCGAGGGTCCCCTGGAAGCGCGGCATCACGAAGCGCGCGAAGAGCTCGTAGGAGCGCAGCGTGGCCTCGCGGTC
>JBKPBB010000456.1:0-9008 GCA_046744245.1 Thermodesulfobacteriota bacterium | reverse complement strand
GATCTCGTAGGAGATCATCTGCGCCGAGCCGCGGATGCCGCCGAGCAGCGACCAGCGGTTGTTCGACGCCCAGCCCCCGAGCACCACGCCGTAGACCCCGAGCGACACCATGGCGAGGACGTAGAGGATGCCGACGTTCAGCTCGGCGGCCTGGAGGTTGATGGTGCGGCCGCCCACCTGGAGCACGTCGCCGAACGGCACCACCGCGAAGGTGACGAGCACGGGCACGAGGCTCAGCACGGGGGCGAGGAAGTGGAGGACGTGGTCGGTGCCGGCGAGCACGACGTCCTCCTTCAAGAGGAACTTGATCGGATCGGCGACCAGCGTGTTCACGAGCCCGAGGCCCGCGAAGCCCAGGATGGCGGCGCGGTTCGCGCCGATGCGGTCCTGGATGAGCGCGCTGACCTTCCGTTCGAAGAACACCCCCAGGCCCATCACCTGCACGACGAGGAGGACGATGAAGAGCGACTTCGCGGCGGTGATGGCGACGTCGGCCACCGCGCTACCCGCCGGCCAGGCGCTCGATCAGGGCGAGCGCGCGCGGCACGTCCAGGTTCTCGTGGTACTCCTCGTTGTTCACCTGGAGGCAGGGGGCGGTCCCGCAGGAGGCCAGGCACTCGACCTCCTCGAGCGAGAACCTCCCGTCGCCCGTGCGCTCGCCGTCGCGGATACCGAGCCGCGCCTCGAGCGCGTGCAGGATGTCCTCGGCGCCGCGCAGCGCGCAGGAGAGGTTGCGGCACACCTGGATGTGCCAGCGCCCCTTCGGCTCCTTCCAGTACATGGTGTAGAAGGAGGCGACCGAGGTCACCCAGGCGAGCGGCAGCTCCATCAGCTCCGCGACGTACTCCATGACGGGGAGCGAGAGCCAGCCGAACTCGCGCTGCGCGAGCCAGAGGGTCGGCATGAGGGCCGCGCGGCGCGTCGGGTAGCGCGCGAGGAGCGCCCGGTACTCGGCGAGCGCCGCCGCGGAGAAGCGGGGACCCGCCGCGTCAGTGGTCACACTCGCCCCCGATCATGTTGATCTGCCCGAAGGTGGTGATGATGTCCGCCAACATGTGGCCGCGCAGCATCGCGCCGAGCGCCCCCATGCCGTAGAAGGACGGCGGCCGCACGCGCACGCGGTAGGGGCGGCCGCTGCCGTCGCTCACCAGGGAGAAGCCGAGCTCGCCGTTGCCGCCCTCGGTGGCGACGTAGACCTCGCCGGGCGGGATCTTCTGCCCCTCGATCACCAGCTTGAAGTGGTTCATCAGGCCCTCGATCGAGCCGTAGACCTCCTGCTTGGGGGGCAGGAAGTAGCGCGGGTCGGTGATCGCGATCGGGCCCTCGGGGAGGTTGGCGAGGGCCTGCTCGATGATGCGCATGCTCTGCTCCATCTCCGCCATGCGCACCATGAAGCGGTCGTAGTTGTCGCCGTTCGTCCCGGTGGGGACCGAGAAGTCGATGCGGTCGTAGACCAGGTACGGCTCGGCCTTGCGCACGTCGTAGGGAACGCCGGTGGCGCGCAGCAGCGGGCCCGTCAGGCCGTAGGAGATCGAGTCCGCGCGCGAGAGCTTGCCGATGCCGACCATGCGGTCGTAGAAGATGCGGTTCCGGGAGAGGAGCCGGTCGCAGTCGGCGAGGATGCGGCGCACCTGCTTGAGCGCTGCGGCGGTGCGCTCCTCCATGTCGGCCGGGAGGTCCTTCATCACGCCGCCCAGGCGGCAGTAGGTGACGGTGAGGCGCGCGCCGGTCATCGCCTCGACCAGGTCGTAGAGGAACTCGCGCGCCTCGAGCATGTAGAAGCCGGCCGAGACGGCGCCGGTCTCGTTCGCCGCCATGCCGAGGCAGGTGAGGTGATCCGTGACGCGCGAGATCTCGCCGCCGATCACGCGGATGTACTGGCAGCGCTCGGGCACCGTCACGCCCGCCAGCTTCTCGACCGCGAGCGCGAACCCGACGTTGTTCAAGATGGGCGAGGCGTAGTTCAGGCGGTCGGCGTACGGGAAGCAGTGGTTCCACGTCCCCTGCTCGCACATCTTCTCGAAGCCGCGGTGGAGGTAGCCGATCTCCACCTCCACGTCGACGATGGTCTCGCCGTCGAGGCGGAGGTTGAACTTGATGGTGCCGTGCGACGCCGGGTGCGACGGCCCCATCTGGATCTCCATCACGTCGCCCGCAGCGCCCGGCGCGCTCGCCATCAGGCGGCTCCGCTCCGGCGCGGGTACCAGGGCTGCGTGATGGGATCGCGCTCCGGCACGAGCGGCTGCCGCTTGTCGACCGGATAGTCCTTGCGCAGCGGGTGCCCTTCGAACTCCGGGTACATGAGGATGCGGCGCAGGTCGGGATGTCCGGCGAAGCGGATGCCGAACATGTCCCACGCCTCGCGCTCGGCCCAGTTGGCGCTCTTCCACACGCCGCTCGCCGTCGGCACGACGGGGTCGTCCTCGGGCACCGGGACCTTCACGCGCAGGCGGTGGTTCAGGGAGAGCGAGTAGAGCTGGTAGACGACCTCGAAGCGCGGCGTGCGCCCGAGGTAGTCGACGGCGGTCAGGTCGGAGAGCATCTCGAAGCGCGTCTCGGGATGGTCGCGGAGCGTCTCGAGCGCCGCGGGCAGCGCGCTCCGCTCGAGCACGATCACCGCCTGCCCGCGGGCCGCCTCCCCCCCGAACGGGGTCGCGCCGGGCACGAGCGTGGCCACGCGCGCGAGGAGCGCCTCCACCGTCATCGGGTACGGCCGCCGGCCGGCTGCGTCAGCTCCACTCGAGCGCGCCCTTGCGCCACACGTAGACGAAGCCGAGCGCCAGCACGAGCACGAAGATCGCCATCTCGACGAAGCCGAACATCCCGAGCGGGCGGAAGATCACCGCCCAGGGATAGAGGAAGACCACCTCCACGTCGAAGAGGATGAAGAGGATCGCGGTCAGGTAGAACTTGACCGAGAAGCGTCCCCATGCGGGGCCGCTCGGCGGGTTGCCGCACTCGAACGCCTCGGCCTTCACCGCCGACGGGCGCCGCGGCCGGAGGAGCGCGCCGGCGCCGAGCAGCACCGCGACCACGATGCCCGCGATGCCGAACGAGACGAGGATGGCCACGTAGGCGAGGTTCATCGAGAAGGGTGCAGAATGCGGTAGCTAATGTGAACCCGCGCGGCGTGTCAAGGTAACCGGCGCGCGCTTTGACTCGCCGCGGGCGCTCTGCTACGCGGCCTCGCGTCGATGCCGGACGCGATCCCGCAGCAGGCTCTCGCGCGTGCCGTGCGGGCCGCCTTCGGCGCGGGCGCGCGCATCGTCGCGGCCGAGCGGCTCTTCGGCGACGCGTCGAGCCGCCGCTACGTGCGCCTCCGCCTGGCCGAGGGCGATGCGCCGCCCACCGTGGTCGCGATGTTGCTCGGCGCCGACCGCTTCCCGCTCGGCTCGGACGAGCTCGGCGAGCGCGCCGCGAGCGACGAGCTGCCCTTCGTGAACGTCGCCCGCTATCTGGCGGCGCGCGGCTTCGCCGTGCCGATCATCCATCGCGACGCGTCGGCGAGCGACTCCCTCCTCCTGCTGGAAGACATCGGCGACACGACGCTGTGGGCGGCGGCCAGCGCGCGCCCCGCGGACGCGCGGCCGCTCTTCGAGGCGGCGGTGGATCTGCTGGCCGCGTTCCAGGTCGCCGGCGCGCACCATCCCGACCCATCGTGCCTCGCCTTCCGCCGCCGCTTCGACGGGCGGCTCGCGCGCTGGGAGCTCGAGCACTTCGTCGAGCACGGCATCGAGACGCGCCACGGACGGAGCCTCGCGGCCGACGAGCGCGCGGGGCTTCTCGCCGCGCTGGACCCGCTCGCGGCACCCTTCGAGCGGGACGCGCCCGTGCTCGTCCATCGCGACTTCATGGCGTGGAACCTCCACCTGCGGGACGGCCGGCTCCACCTGATCGACTTCCAGGATGCGCTCCTGGGACCCGACGCGTACGACCTGGCCGCCTTGCTCACCGACCGCACCACGGGGACGCTGGTGACGCCCGCGCTCGAGGCGGAGCTGATCCGCCACTTCGTACGCGCGCGGGCGGCGGCCGCGCTCCCCGTCGAGGGTGACCTCGCGGCGCGCTATCACCTCTGCGCGCTCCACCGCGCGCTCAAGGTGATCGGCCGCTTCTACTACCTGGAGCGCGTGCTCGGTAAGCCAGGCTACCTCGCCTACCTCCCCGGCGTGTACGCGGTCGGGCGTCGCATGCTGGCGGCCCTGCCCGAGCTGGCGTCGGTGCGGTCGCGGCTGGCCGCCCACGTCCCGGAGCTCGCGTGATCCGCCGCGCCATGGTGCTCGCGGCGGGCCGCGGGACGCGCCTTCGGCCGCTCACCGACAGCACGCCGAAGCCGCTCGTCCCGGTTGCGGGCCGGCCCTTCCTCGAGCACATCCTCGAGTCCCTGCGCGCCGGCGGCATCCGCGAGGTCGTGCTCAACCTCCACCACCTGGGGCGGCGCATCGAGGAGCACCTGGGCGACGGCGCCAGCTTCGGGCTCCGTGTCCGGTATTCGTGGGAGAATCCAATCCTCGATACGGGAGGCGGCATCAAGCGGGCCGAGCCGCTCCTTGCCGGCGAGCCGTTCCTGGTGCTGAACGGGGACAGCCTGCTCGAGCTCCGTCTCGCCGAGGTCGCCGAGTGCCACCGCGAGCGGAGAGCCATCGCGACCATGGTGGTCCGCCCGGACCCGGACGCGGAGCGCTACGGCCTGGTCGAGCTCGACGCCGACGATCGGGTGCGACGCGTCAGCGGCCAGCCACCCGGGGCGCCGGGTCCGCTGCGGCCGTTCATGTTCCCGGGCCTGCACGTTTTCGAACCGACCATCTTCGACTGGATGGATGCGGGCACGGCCTTCAGCGTGACCCGGGTCACGTACCCCCGCCTCCTGCAGGCGGGCGCTCCGGTTCAAGGTTTTGTCACTTCGTCACGCTGGGTCAATATTGACACGTTCGAGGCGCTCGCCGCCGCGGACACCGAGCTCCGCCGGCAATCGTTCCGCTTCTGATTTCTGGCGTCTGATTCTGGCGGCGGTGCAAGATCGGGGGTCCCTGCACGATGGGCTGGAGGCTTCCGGAAAGACGGTAGAACGGCCTTCCTTGACTCGGGGGCCGCCGTTTAGTAAGCGACCGCCCTAGCTTAGCCCGGGTCGACCCCCGCGGCACGCGGGCGGAGGATTGGGGATGGCGGGATTCTCTGGTACGTGCTTTGCTCGTCAGGGCATGACGCATCGCGCTGACTCGAGTCCTCGGGGGTGCCCATAGCGTAACCGGCCGACCGGGCGGCCAGTTCAGCGCGCAGGGCGGGCATGGGCCTCACCATCGTCCACAAGAGCGACCTCGCGACGCGGAAGAAGAGCCCGCGCGTGGCGCTGGTGCTGGCGGGCGGGGCGGTCACCGGCGGCGCCTACAAGCTCGGCGGCCTCAAGGCCCTCGACGACTTCCTCGTCAACCGCAAGACCACCGACTTCGACATCTACGTCGGCCTCTCGGCCGGCGCCTTCCTCGCCGCCCCGCTCGCCGGCGGCGTGACGCCGCCCGAGATGCTGCGCTCGCTCGACGGCAGCTCCGAGGACTTCACCTACCTCTCGCCCCTGGACTTCTACACCCCGAACCTCGCCGAGTTCGCGCGCAAGCCCGTGGAGTTCCTGGTCGATCTCCTCACCTACGTCCCCAGCGCGCTCTACGACTTCCTGGCCCGCACGCCCGAGCTGGTCCGCGCGCTCCAGGAGCCGCTCGCCCAGGCGCGCCGGCGGCCGACGCTCGCCAACCTGATCGAGTGCGTCAAGCCGCTGGTGGAGGCGGTCGGCGGGGCGCGCGAGTTCCCCTTCCCGCTCGCCTACCTGCCCTCGGGGCTGTTCGACAACGCCGCCCTCGAGCGCTACCTGCGCCACAACATCGAGCGGCGCGGGATGACCAACGACTTCCGCGTGCTCTACCGCCTGCGCCAGGTCGAGCTCTACATCGTCGCCATGAACCTCGATACCGCCGAGCGGGTGGTGTTCGGGCACGACGAGGACACCTCGCTCAGCATCTCGGAGGCGGTGCAGGCCTCCACCGCGCTGCCCGGCTTCTACAAGCCCGCGCGCATCAAGGGCGTCGACTACGTCGACGGCGGGGTGCGGCGCACGGCCAACATCGATGTCGCCATCGAGCACGGGGCGGAGCTGGTGATCTGCTACAATCCGTTCCGGCCGTTTCACAACCGGGTGGTGCGGCGCTATCTGCCCGAGAAGGGCCGCTACGAGATCGAGGGGCGGCCGCTGGCGAGCCAGGGGATGCTCACCGTGCTCAACCAGGTGCTGCGCACGCTCCTGCACTCGCGCCTGCAGCTCGGCATCCAGCAGTACCAGGACGACCCGAACTTCCAGGGCGACATCATCCTGCTCGAGCCGGGGGAGACCGACCTCGCCTTCTTCAAGATGGCGCCGCTCAACCTGTGGGCGGGCCGCAGCGCGGGGGCGCACGGCTATCTCTCGGTGACGCAGGCGATCGAGGCGCACTACGAGATGATCCGCCAGATCCTGGCGAGCTACGGGGTCCTCATGACGCGCAAGGAGGTGCGCGAGGGCCTCGAGCGCCTGCTGCGCAACGAGCCGAGCGACGGGCCCGAGGACGTGCTCCTGCGCGACGTGCCGCGGCGCAACCTGCACGTGGCGTAGGGGCCGGGTAGGACGCTCGCCCGGGGCGGCAGGGGCCCCCGCATCT
Organism: Thermodesulfobacteriota bacterium; assembly: GCA_046744245.1. Taxonomy (GTDB): domain Bacteria; phylum Desulfobacterota; class Binatia; order DP-6; family DP-6; genus DP-6. Next base: position 2,322 of record JBKPBB010000456.1, on the reverse strand, counting down.
CACGCTCGCGCCGACGGACGCCCCGTCACGGCCGCGCGCTGCGTCCGGCGCGAGAGATCGCCGCGGGACCCCTCCCGCCCCGGGCTCGGGCCTCCCGCGCCGCCCCGCTTTCGGCACATCGCCCCTCGCTTCCTTCTCGCAAACCGCAGGCGGCCGCGCTAAGAACGGTCCATGCGCGTCACGATGGTCAAGAAGAAGATGGCCGACGGCTCGGACTGCCGTAAGTGCGCCGACGTGACGGCTTACCTCCAGGCGCGCGGCTTCTGGGACCGAATCGACGAGGTGGTGTGGGCCTACGAGAACGACCCCGAGAGCCCGGGCATGGTCCTCGGCCAGCGCCTCGGCGTCGAGCGGGCGCCCTTCTTCGTGGTCCGCGACGAGCGCGGCGAGACCGTCTACACGAGCGCGCTGCAGCTGATCCAGGAGCGCTTCGGGAAGGAGGTCAGCACCGCCGACCGGGCCCGCGACGTGGATCCGGACGACGTGGGCGGGATATGACTCATCCGGGGGCCCGTGCGCTGCTCGCGCGGCGGCGCCGCGCTCCGCATCCAATCGCGCGAGGCTCCGCCGCGCCGGACCTCCGCCTCGGTCGGCCGAGCCCCCGTCGGCTCAGCTCACCCGTGGCGGCTGCACGTTGCCGGCGTGCAGGCCGCACTCCTTCAGCGTCTCCTCCTCCCACCACCAGCGCCCCTCGCGCTCGTGCTGCCCGGGGTTGATCGGCCGCGTGCACGGCTCGCAACCGATCGAGAAGAACCCGCGCTCGTGGAGGGCGTTGTAGGGCACCTCGTGCTCGCGGATGTAGGCCCACACCTGCTTCGAGGTCCAGTTCGCGAGCGGGTTGAACTTGACGAGCGGGCGCCCGGGGGAGCCGAAGGTCGGATCGAGTTGGACGACGGGCACCTCGGCGCGCGTGCCCGGGCTCTGGTCCCGCCGCTGGCCCGTCACCCACGCCTTCAAGGGACGCAGCGCGCGCACCAGCGGCTCCACCTTGCGGATGCCGCAGCACTCCTTGTGGCCATCCTTGTAGAATGAGAAGAGCCCCTTCTCACGCACGAGCTTCTCCACCGCTTCGGGCTGCGGGAAGAAGACCTCGACCGGGATCCGGTAATGCTCGCGGACCTTCTCCAGGAACTGGTACGTCTCGGGGTGCAGCCGTCCGGTATCGAGCGAGAACACGCGGAACGGGCCTCCGACCTTGGCCGCCATGTCGACGAGGACGACGTCCTCGGCGCCGCTGAACGAGATCGCGAGATCGCGCCCGTATTCGCGGATCGCGAGCGCGAGGATGTCGCGCGGATCGCGTCCGGCGTACTCGGCGGCCGTGGCCGGGAGGGTCTTGGGATCGAGCGCCATTGGATCTCCAGGGATGAGCGCTGCCCGATGGGGCGAGCGGGGACTCCTCAGTATGTCTACCGGCGCGGGGATGGATTGGCAACCGAAGCCCTCCGCCGGCCGGGGGCTTCCACCGGGAAGGGCACCAGGATCGCCGCCCGGAGGCCCGCCCGCTCGACGAGAGCGGCACCCCGCGCCGCCGTATTCTTGACACGCGTGTACGCATGACCTAGGAGACCCGCATCAACCCCCACCATAAGGAGGAGTCTGCATGACCCCTGAGGAAATCTTCAAGGAGATGCCCGCCAACTTGAACGCCGACGCCGCCAAGGGCATGAACTCCACGATCCAGTTCAACCTCTCCGGCGACAACGGCGGCCAGTGGTACGTCAGCATCAAGGAAGGCAAGGCCGAGGTCACCAAAGGGACCGCGTCGTCGCCCAACATGACGCTCTCGATGTCGGCGTCCGACTACGTCGACATGATCGTGGGGAAGCTGAACGGGCAGATGGCCTTCATGAGCGGCAAGCTCAAGATCTCCGGCGACATGGGGCTCGCGATGAAGATGCAGAGCCTCTTCAAGCGGCCCGCGTGAGCGAGAGACCCAGGGTCTAGATCGGAGACGGGTGGACACGCGGCGCCGTCCACCCCGTTTCCTGCTGCGTGCCAGGGCGCCGCGGCGGGGAGGAGGATGTGATGGAAGAGGGGACGAGCAAGGCGATCCCGCTCCGGCGGTCGCGCGGCGGCACGCGCGGGCCGACGGGACGGCCGCTACGTTTGACGGAGCGGCTGACCGCGGGTGTGCGGCTCGCGCTGTCACCGCCACGTCAGATATGGCTCGCCGGCCTGGGCAGCGCGGCGCTCGCGGTGCGCAGGACGCGCACCGCGTGGTCGCAGCTCGTCGCCGAGGGTGCGGCCGTCGAAACCTGGCTCCTCCACATGCTGGGCGGCACCGTGAATCCCGAAGCCGGCGGCTGAGACTCGAAGCCT
>JBKPBB010000257.1:0-2562 GCA_046744245.1 Thermodesulfobacteriota bacterium | reverse complement strand
GGCTGGTCGCGTAGAGCGACCACACGAAGAGCGGCAGCCGGAACCAGGTGAGCCCGGGGGCGCGCCTGCGGTGGATCGTGACGATGAAGTTGTGACCGGTCAGGATGGACGAGAAGCCGACGAGGAAGATGCCGATCGCCGTCGGCATGACCTGAGTGGTGGACGACATCGTGCTGTAGGGCGTGTAGAAGGTCCATCCGGTGTCGACGCCGCCGGTCACCACCGCATAGGTGGCGAAGGAGGCGCCGAGCACGTAGAGGTACCAGCTCAGGAGGTTGAGGCGTGGGAAGGCGACGTCGCGCGCCCCGATCATGAGCGGCAGGACGAAGTTCCCGAGCGCCGCCGGGATCGACGGGATCAGGAAGAAGAACACCATGATCACGCCGTGCATGGTGAAGAACTTGTTGTAGGTCTCTGCCTGGAGGAGGTCGCCCGCCGGCGTGAGCAGCTCGAGGCGCACCATGACGGCGAAGAACCCCCCCACGAAGAAGGCGCCCGTCAGCGAGATCAGGTAGAGGAGCCCCACCCGCTTGTGGTCGGTGGTGAGGAGCCACGAGCGCACGCCGTAGCTCTCGTTCAGGTAGTGGAGCCGGGGCTCCTCGACGACGACGGCGGCTGCGGTGGTCATGGCGCCTTGGCCTCCGTGGCCTGCAGGGACTTCACGTACGCGATCAGCTCGAGCACGCCCTCCTCGCTCACGAGACCCTGGTAGGTCGGCATGATGTTCTCGTAGCCGGCGACGATCTTGGCGCCCGGCGTCAGGATCGACTCGCGGATGTAGCCCTCGTCCGCGGTGAGCGTCTGGCCGGTGGTGAGGGTCACCGTGCGACCGAAGAGCCCGGCCAGATCGGGGCAGCGCGCCTGCGCATCAGGGCGGTGGCAGGTGACGCAGCCGAGCTCCGTGAAGAGCCTCTCGCCGGCCACCGCCGGCGAGGCCGCGCTCCCGCCCGCGAGCCAGCGCTGGAAGTCGGCCGGCTCCATGGCGATCACCTGGCCGATCATCCCCGAGTGCAGCGTGCCGCAGTACTCGGCGCAGAAGAGGTGGTAGGTCCCGGGCCTGGTCGCCTGGAACCAGAGCTGCGTGTAGCGGCCCGGGAGCACGTCCTGCTTCACGCGGAAGGCGGGCACGAAGAGGCTGTGGATGACGTCCTGCGAGGTCATCAGCACCTTCACCGGCAGACCTACCGGCACGTGCAGCTCGTTGATCTCGCGCGGGCCGGAGAGGTGCTGGAACTTCCACATCCACTGCTTGGCGACGCTGTAGACCTCGAGGGCGTCCGGGGGCGGCGAGGCGGCCGCGAAGTAGAGTTGGGCTCCCCACGCGTACATCACCAGGCAGAGGAGGAGCGGGATGACCGACCAGGCGATCTCGAGCCGGTCCGAGCCGTGGACCTGCTCGGCCACCTCGTTGCCGGGACGGCGGCGGTAGCGGATCGCGAACACCACGATGCAGCCGGCGATGAGCAGCGTGAAGACCGTGCTCACGGCGAGGAGGAAGAAGAGCAGCGCATCGACCCGCGGCGCGAGCGTGGATGCCTGCTCGGGGAAGAGCGGCAGCGAGAAGCGCGCCTCGATCACGAGCGGGGTGCCTCCCGGCGCCACGCGAGCGCGAGGAACGTGCCCAGCGCGAGGAGCGTGAGCGCGCCGCCGGCCCGCACCGCGCCCATGACGAGCGCGCCGTACTTGCCGGTGGCGGGGTCGTAGTGGAAGCAGAAGAGGAGGAGCTGATCGACCGCCGAGCCGATCTTGCCCGCCGAGGCCTCGACCAGCCCCAGGCGGAGATCGCGGGGCGCCGGCTCGATGCCGTAGAAGTAGCGCGAGATGGTGCCCGCGGGCGTGAGCACGATGGCGGCCGGGACGTGCGCGAACTGCCCGCTTGCCGCGTCGGCGGTGTAGCGGAAGCCGACCGCGCGCGTGAGGCGGTCTATCGCCGCCTGCTCGCCGGTCAAGAAGTGCCAGCCCGCGGCGGTGTCGAGCCGTCCGTAGCGCGCCAGCACCGCGGCCTTCCTGCCGCCGGCGACCGCGGGCGTGTCCCGGGGGTCGAAGCTCACCACCAGCACGGTGAACTCCTTCCCGGGCGCGAAGGAAACCGCCTTCAGGCTCGCGGCGAGCCCGCTGAGGCTCTGCCCGCACAGCATCGGGCACCCGAAGTAGACGAGCGAGAGCAGCACGGGCTTCCCGTCGAAGTAGTCGCGGAGCAGGGTGGTCCCCCCGCTCTCGTCGCGGAAGGCGAGGTCGAGCGGGAGCGCCGCGCCCAGGTGCTGGTCGACGCCCACGTCCCGCAGGGCGGGCGGCCGCGCCTCGTCGGCCGCGAGCGGCGCGGCGAGCGCGAGTACCAGGAGGCCGAGCGCGACGGCCCTCACTTCGCCGCCTCCCTCGCGACCAGCTCCATCGCCCGCGCGATCGGGATGTGGACCACCCCGGCGGCGCGGTCCTCCCAGCCATAGCCGTCGAGGATGGTGTCCTCCCGGGCGCGCAGCTGCGCCAGGTCCTCGGCGGGCATGGTCTGGAGGCGCGGCTCGGGCGGCCCCTCGGGCGGCGCCGCGGCGACCGGGGCGGGCG
>JBKPBB010000115.1:0-4651 GCA_046744245.1 Thermodesulfobacteriota bacterium | reverse complement strand
ATCCGGAGACGCTGCCGCAGGGCCTCTCCGCCGCCGCGCTGCCGGACTTCGTGGGCCCGCCGCCACCGCCCGCGGCGCCCGGCGGGGCGCCCCCTGCCGCCACCGCGCCCCGCGAGCTGGTGCGCGCCTCGATCCTGCACGGCTACGACCTCTCGCGTCCCCTGGTCGCCGGCAGCCACGCGAGCGACGTCGACGTCGGGATTCGCCTGACGCCGCTCGATTACGTCGGGCTCACCTACAACACGACGGTCGGCATCGAGCAGCGCGAGATCCGCGGCGTCTCGACAGGCCTGTTCCTGCGTGAACCCTGGTGGACGCCGCCGAGCATCGTGCGCAACTTCCAGAGTCCGACCACCATCGGCCTCTCGTACCGCTTCATCCAGAGCGACGTGAACCGGAGCGCGCCGACGCCCGCGCGCGAGTCGCCGCTCCTGAACAGCGCCGGGGTGAACGAGCTCGACGGCTCGTTCTACCTGCGGCTCGGCGACTACCTGGGCTTCACCTTCCTCTCCCGCTACGACCTGAGCACGACGACCCTGGGGACGACGACGCTCGGCCCTCACTTCCTCGAGCGCGACTACCTCGTGCGCCTCATCTCGCGCTGCAACTGCTGGGTGCTCCAGGCGGGGGTCTCCGACAAGACGAACCCGGACGAGCGCCTCTTCCGCGTCCAGTTCACGCTCTTCGGGCTCGGCTCCTTCGGGCGGACTCCCGTCCCGGCCGGCTTCGTGGGCTTCGCGCCGCTCGCGCAGATGCAGCGGCAGGGCGTCGGCCCGGCGGCGCTGGGCGGGCTCTACAACTGATGACCCACGGCCCCGCCACGCGCGAGCCGGGACGCCCGTGAGCGACGGCAGGCGATGAGCAGCCGGCGAGCCGCGGGCCCGATCCGGCCCGAGCACGTCCCCAAGCCCTGGGGGCACGAGATCATCTGGGCGCGCACCGACCGGTACGTCGGGAAGATCCTGCACGTGCGCGCGGGCGAGTCGTTGAGCCTCCAGTACCACCGGCGCAAGGAGGAGACGATGCGCGTCCTCTCCGGGGCCGTGACCCTCGAGGTGGGCGCCGAGCGGGGCGAGCCCCAGCGCCTGCGGCTCGGACCGGGCGAAGGCTTCCACCTGCCGCCCGGGACGCGCCACCGCCTGACCGCGCTCGAGGACGCCGACATCCTCGAGGTCTCGACCCCGGAGCTGGACGACGTGGTGCGGCTCGAGGACCGCTACGGGAGAGTCACGTGAGGACCGCGCTCATCACCGGCATCACGGGCCAGGACGGGTCCTACCTGGCCGAGCTGCTGCTCGAGAAGGGCTACCGGGTCGTCGGCATGGTGCGCCGCGCGAGCACGGAGAACTTCGAGCGCATCACGCATCTCCGCGAGCGCATCGAGCTCCGGCAGGCGGACCTGCTCGACCAGCTCTCGCTCATCGACGTGCTGCGCACGGTCCAGCCGGAGGAGATCTACAACCTCGCCGCGCAGTCTTTCGTCCCCACCTCCTGGCAGCAGCCCGTGCTGACGGCGGAGTTCGACGCGGTGGGCGTGACCCGGCTCCTCGAGGCCGTCCGCCTGGTCGCGCCCGGGGCGCGCTTCTACCAGGCCAGCTCGAGCGAGATGTTCGGCCAGGTGCGCGAGACGCCGCAGCGCGAGACCACACCCTTCTACCCGCGGAGCCCGTACGGCGTGGCCAAGGCGTACGGGCACTTCATCACGGTCAACTATCGGGAGAGCTACGGGCTCTACGCGTGCTCGGGGATACTTTTCAACCACGAATCCCCCCGGCGCGGCCGCGAGTTCGTCACGCGCAAGGTGAGCGACGGGGCGGCGCGCGTGAAGCTCGGGCTCGCCCGCGAACTTCGTCTGGGGAACCTGGAGGCGCGGCGCGACTGGGGCTTCGCCGGCGACTACGTGGACGCCATGTGGCGCATGCTGCAGCAGCCCAAGGCCGACGACTACGTGGTCGCGACCGGCGAGTCGCACACCGTGCGCGAGCTGGTGGAGATCGCCTTTGGCGCGGTCGGGCTCGACTGGCGCGAGTGGGTGCACGAGGATCCGGCTCTGCTCCGCCCCGCCGAGGTCGAGCGCCTGGTGGGCGACGCCTCCAAGGCGCGCCGTGTGCTCGGCTGGGCGCCGCGCGTCTCCTTCCGCGAGCTGGTCGAGACGATGGTGCGCGCCGACCTGGAGCGCCTCCAGCCCCGTTGAGATGCGCGTCCTCGTGACCGGCATCGCGGGCTTCGCCGGGCCCGTGGTCGCGGCGGCGCTCCTCGAGGCCGGGCACGAGGTGCACGGGCTCGTGCGCGGCGCGGGCCCCTGGCCGCGGCTCGCGGGGCTCCCGCTCGCGCCGGGCGCGCTCCACCGCGGCGACCTGGCCGAGGGCCGCTTCCCGGATCTCGTCCGCGAGCTCGCCCCCGACGCGGTCGTTCACCTCGCCGCGCTCTCCTTCGCTCCCGCCGCCGAGCGCGACCCCGCGGGCGCCTACCGCACGAACCTGGGCGGCACGCTCGCGGTCCTCGCGGCGGCCCGCGCCCACGCGCCGCGCGCGCGCGTGCTGATCGTCACCTCGAGCGACGTCTACGGCGATGTGCGCGCCGAGGAGCTGCCGGTCGTCGAGGAGACGCCGCTGCGGCCGGTGAGCGTCTACGGCGCCAGCAAGGCGGCGGCGGACATCGCCGCGGCGCAGTGGGCGCGCGCCTACGGCCTCGACGTCGTCCGGGGGCGGCCGTTCAACCACACGGGCCCGGGGCAGGATGCGGCCTTCGTGTGCAGCGCGCTGGCGCGGCAGCTGGCGCTCATCGAGGCCGCGAAGCAGGACCCCGTCGTGCGTGTCGGGAACGCGGACCCGGTGCGAGATTTCTCCGACGTGCGCGACATCGCCGCCGGCTACGTGGCGCTCCTCGAGCGGGGCCGCACCGGCGAGGCCTACAACCTCTGCTCGGGCGACGGGGTCAGCATCGCGGAGGTGATCGCCCTCCTGCGCACGCACGCTCGGGTGCCCGTGCGGGTGCACTCCGACCCGGCGTTGCGCCGCGCCCACGACGTGCCCCGCATCGTCGGCAGCCACGCGCGGGCGACCGAGCACACGGGGTGGCGGCCGGCACGGCAGCTCAGCGCGACGCTGCGCGACCTGCTCGAGGACTGGCGGGCCCGCATCGCGGCCGGCGGGTGACCGGCCGCCCGCTCTGCCGGCGAGCGCGGCGTCGGCGCGCGGAAGGCAAAAGATGGCGCCGTGGGCATCTCCGCCCTGCTGGCGAATCCCGCGCTTGCCGCTCGGAAAACCCGCGAGTATGCTCGATGAGTCCCATGGAGCTCCCGCACCGCACGCTCGAGCAGCTCTTGGTCGAGCAGGGCCGCATCAGCCAGGACGACCTGCGCAAGGTGAAGCGGCTCCAGCAGGAGCGGGGCGAGCGGCTGGAGCGCCTCCTCCTCGACCTGGGCTTCATCTCCGAGGAGGACCTGCTCCCGCTCCTCTCCGCCTACCTGGGCGTGGAGACGATCCACCGGCGCGACTTCCCGACCGCGCCCGTGCCGCTCGGCAACCTCAACTTGAAGTTCCTGAAGCACGCCAAGGTGCTGCCCCTCGCGCAGACGAACGGCGGGCTCACCGTGGCGATGTCCGACCCCGCCGACTACTACACGATCCAGGGCCTCCAGCTCGCCACCGGGCTCCAGGTCGAGCCGCGTCTGGCGCGCGAGCGCGACGTGCTCGAAGCGCTCGAGACCATCTATGGCGGTGGCAACGCCGAGGGCGGGGCGGCGGCGGAGCCGGCCGACGCGGAGCTCGAGTACTTCGGCGATGACGAGGAGGACGTCGACCACCTGCGCGACCTCGCCTCCGAGGCGCCGGTCATCCGCTTCGTGAACCTGCTCATCAGCCGCGCCGTCGAGCAGCGCGCCTCGGACATCCACATCGAGCCCTTCGAGAACGAGCTCAAGGTCCGCTACCGCATCGACGGCGTGCTGCACGACGTGGAGGCGCCGCAGCGGCGGCTGCAGGCCGCGATCGTGTCGCGCGTCAAGATCATGTCGAAGCTCAACATCGCCGAGCGGCGCCTGCCGCAGGACGGGCGCATCAAGCTCCGGCTCATGGGCCGCGAGATCGACCTCCGCGTCTCGACCCTCCCCACGCTCTACGGCGAGAGCGTCGTGCTCCGCATCCTCGACCGCTCGTCGATCGTCGTGAATCTCGGCTCGCTCGGCTTCCCGGAGGATACGCTCGCGCAGTTCGACCGGCTGATCACGAAGCCGTACGGCATGATCCTGGTGACCGGCCCCACCGGCAGCGGCAAGACGACCACGCTCTACGGCGCGCTCGACAAGATCAACTCGCCCGACAAGAAGATCATCACCATCGAGGATCCGGTCGAATACCAGCTCTTCGGCGTGAACCAGATCCACGTGAAGCCGCAGATCGGGCTCACCTTCGCGAACGGGCTGCGCTCGATCGTCCGCCAGGACCCCGACGTCATCATGGTGGGCGAGATCCGCGACGCCGAGACGGCCGAGATCGCGATCCAGGCGGCGCTCACCGGCCACCTCGTCTTCTCGACCCTGCACACCAACGACGCGGCGGGCGCCGTGTCGCGTCTCCTCGAGATGGGGGTGGAGGACTACCTGCTCGCCTCCTCGCTGCTCGGGGTGCTCGCCCAGCGCCTGGTGCGC
>JBKPBB010000164.1:0-5243 GCA_046744245.1 Thermodesulfobacteriota bacterium | reverse complement strand
GCGCTCATGTCCGCGACCCCGCCATCCCGCGCAGCCGCTCCAGGCCGAGCCGCATGCGGGTCTTCACGGTGCCGAGCGGCAGACCCAGGTGCGCGGAGATCTGGCTCTGCGTCATCCCCTGCAGGTACGCGAGCGCGATCGCCTCCCGCTGCTCGGCGGGGAGCTCGCGCAAGAACCCGTGCACCATCTCCCGCTCCTCCACCAGGGCGCCCGGATTGGCCATGGCCTCGGGCACGGCGGCCGCGGTCTCGTTGAGCGGGGCGACGAGCATCTCCTCCCTTCTACGAACGGAGCGCACCCGGTCGATTCCCCGGCTCCGCGCCCGCACCGTCACCCACGCCTCGGGGGAACCCCGCCGCGGGTCGTACTCCCCGGCCGCGCGCCAGAGCTCCCAGAAGACGTCCTGCAGCACCTCGGCGGCCTCGTCCACGTCCCGCAGCATGCGGCGAAGGAGCCCGAAGGCGAGCGGGGCGTAGAGGTCGTAGAACGCCGCGAGGGCCTCGCGGTCGCCCCCGGCCATGCGGCGGATGAGGTCGACGCCGGGGCTCACCATCTCGCCTTACGGGCGAGGCAGGGTTGCCGGATCTCCGCCGCCAAACCAGGCCCCGGCGATGATTCCGTCCTCGATCCAGCGCAGGAGGAGCGCGGCGGCCTCGGCCGGAGCGTCGAATCCCTCGCAGACGGCCGCGAAGGGCTCGCCGGCGGCCAGGCGCTCGAGCGCCGCCTCCTCGGCCGGGTCCATCGCCGTCTGGTAGACGAGGAAGCCCTCGCGCCAGACGCGGAGCAGGGTGCGCGCGGGGGCGAGCGCGGCGGCCGCGTCGACCCACAGGCGATGCACGGGCCAGGTGGTCACCAGGCGCGCGCAGGCCGGGACGAGCGTGAAGCGGAGCCCTGGCCACTCCTCCACGGCGATGCGCCGGAGATCGCCGGCCGTGAGCGGCGTCGCATCGGGCGCGTCGAAGACCTGGAGCCGCGTCCACTCGAGGCGGGCGAGGTCGGCCAGGTACGCGGGCTGGTACCCGGCGAGGAAGTCCGGGAGCGCGCGCCCGAGGTGACGGATCGAGGGCTCGGTCGAGGGATGGGCTGCGATGTACCCGCGCATCAGGTCCGCGAAGCCGCCGTCGCCGAGGACGGTCGCGAGCTTGGGGAAGTCCTCGCGCAGGGCGTCCACGAGGCGCCAGAAGTACATCCCGGCGTAGACGTGCACGCGCTCGGCGGGTGCGAGCGTCGGGGTCGGCGGAACCGTCTCCAGGACGAGCGGGTCGGGGACCGGCGCGGCGCCCGGCTCGCGGGCGATCGAGCGCCAGAAGGCGCCCTGCAGCTCACGCAGAGAGGGCGTCGGCACCCAGCACCTCCGCCTCGGCCGCGCGCGCGCGCTCGGCCTCGGCGAGCACGACCTCCAGCGCGGGGATGTGGTCGTCCCACTCGACGAGCGTCGAGACGCGCCCGAGGCGGCGCACGGCGTGGCGGTAGAGCCGCCACACGGCGGGCGCGACCGGCGCATCGTGCGTGTCGAGGAGATGCGTCCCTTTGTCGCTGTGCCCGGCCAGGTGGATCTGCCCGACGCGCGCGGGCGGGACGCCGTCCAGGTACGCCTCCGCCGAGAAGCCGTGGTTCACGGCGCTCACGTAGACGTTGTTCACGTCGAGCAGGAGGCCGCAGTCGGCGCGCTCCGCGACGGCGGCGAGGAACTCCCACTCGGGCATGGTCGAGTGCGTGAAGGTGACGTAGCTCGAGACGTTCTCGACCAGGATGCGCCGCCCGAGGCGCTCCTGCACCCGCGTGATCCGCTCGACGACCACGGCCAGCGCCTCTTCGGTCCAGGGCAGCGGCAGCAGGTCGTGCGCGTAGTGCCCCCCGAAACTCCCCCAGCACAGGTGGTCCGAGACCCAGGCGGGCTCGAAGCGCCGGGCCAGCGCGGCGAGCTCGCCCAGGTAGAGCTCGTTCAGCGGATCGGTCGAGCCGATCGACAGCGACACGCCGTGCAGCACGAGCGGCGCCTCGGCGCGCACGCGCTCGAGCACCGCGAGCGGCCGGCCGCCGCGGATCATGAAGTTCTCGGAGATCGCCTCGAACCAATCCGCGTGCGCCGTGCCATCGAGGACGCGCGGGAAGTGCGTGGTGCGGAGGCCGATCCCGTGACCCAGGTATGGAAAGGACTCGGGCACCGGGATGGACGGAGCGGGGACGGGCGAGCGCCCGCCCCGCTTCCCATCGATTTACTTCTTCGGCTTCTCGGCGACCTTGCCGCCCTTCTTGGCGCAATCGGCCGCCGACAACTCGACGACGCCCTTACCCTTGCACGCGTTCTTTCCCGCGCACGAGTTCTCGGCGCTGGCGCAGCTGCCCTGCCCCTTGCAGGCGTTGACGCCGGCGCAGTTCACCATGTCGCCGCCCGTCTTGCCCTGGTCCGCGCGCGCCGTCAGCGCGCCCGCCATGATCAGGCTCGCCGCCGCGCTCGCGATCAACATCCCCTTGTTCACTCGCATTCGCTCCTCCTTGGTTGCCGTGTCGATCACCATTCGGGCTGCCCATCAGCCGCGAACGAGGCCCGCGATCGTGCCTACGCCGCCACACGGCGATCTGGATCTCCCCCGAACGCAGCGAACGGCGCCGCGCTCGAACACGGTGGCCACACGATCGTTACCAGCGTCGGGGTCCACTCTGTCTGCCTGAGTGGCGTCATCGGACCTCCCGCTGAGATGCCGGGGAGCGGTTACACGTTCCAACGGGTCGCGCCGCTCATAATCCAACGGCCGGGCCGGGCGCAACGGAGGAGGCGGGCGGGGGTCGGACGACGCCGCCCGCCGAGACCCTCCGCGGCACGCCCCTTGCTCCCTCACATCCCTTGCCGTGGCGCCCGCCTCACGGGCCTGCTCGGGGGGCGCGGCGCGGCGAGAAGATGACGCTCGGCATGGATTCGGCGGCCGGACAGGACGGCGGCGCGCACATCCGCGAGACGGATCGCGAGGCGCTGTCGGCATGCGCCCGCGTCGGCCTCTGGATCGTCCTCGTCGCCATCGCGGCCTTCACGCTCGCCGATCTGAAGCTCGTGCAGCATGGCCTGCGCTCGATGCTGCTCGTGCGGGTCGTGCAGCTCGCGCTCATCGGCGCCGCCTCGCTCGCGCTGCGGGTCCGCATGAGCGAGCGGCTGCGCGTGGCGTCGATGGTCGCGTTCGTGAGCGGCATCTACGTCACCTCCGCCATCGCGGGGAGCCTCCGCGGGGGGATGTCGACCCAGCCCATCACCGACCTGGCGATCGCCTTCGCCACCGCCACGACGCTCCCGTGGGGGCCGTGGTCCCAGCTCGCGTCGGTGACCGTCGCGGTGCTCGCCATCGCGCTCGGCGAGTACGCGGTGCACGGCACGCTCGCGGGCACCAGCCCGCACATGACCGCCGGGCTCGGCGTGGCCTTCCTGGTGTCCGTCTACATCGCGCATCAGCTCGCACGCTACCGGCGCGAGCGGGACGCGGCCGAGGCCGCGGTACGCCGCAACGAGGAGCGCTTCCGCTCGCTCATCGAGCGCGGCTCCGACGTCATCACGATTCTCGACGCCGAAGGCGTGATCCGCTACGAGAGCCCATCGATCGAACGGCGGCTCGGCCATCGCGCCGAGGATCGGCTCGGCGAGAGGGCCTCGCGCTACGTCCATCCGGAGGATCTGCGGGCCGTCACGGCCGCGTTCGGCCGCGCCCTCGACGGGCACGCTGCCTCGGTCGAATGCCGCGCCGCCCGGCGGGACGGATCGTGGTGTGACGTCGAGGCGGTATTCACCAACCTCCTCGATCATCCCGCCGTCGGCGGCATCGTGGTCAACTGGCGGGACATCGGCGAGCGCAAGCGCGCGGAGGAGGAGCGCGCACGCTACGTCCACGAGCTCGCCCGGGCGCGCGACCAGGCGCTCGCCTCGACCCACGCCAAGTCGATGTTCCTGGCCAACATGAGCCACGAGGTCCGCACGCCGATGAACGTCATCATCGGTATGACCGACATGGTGCTCGACACGGACCTCCGGTCGGATCAGCGCGCGAACCTCGAGCGCGTTCGCGCGGCGGCGATCGGGCTGCTCGCCATCATCAACGACATCCTCGACGCCTCCAAGATCGAAGCCGGCAAGCTGACCATCGAGGCCGTCGACATGGACCTCCGGCGTACGCTCGTGGAAGCCGCCGGCCTGCTCGTCCCTGCGGCCAGCGCGAAAGGGCTGTCGCTCACCTGCGTGATCGAGCCGGACGTGCCCGCACAGGTGAAGGGCGACCCCGTGCGCGTGCGCCAGACGCTCGTCAACCTGGTCGGCAACGCGGTCAAGTTCACCGACAGGGGGGCGATCACCGTCGAGGCCCGGGTGCTGCGGCGAGCGTCCTCGCACGTCGTGGTCCGCGTGAGCGTCATGGACACGGGTATCGGGATCCCGCCGGAACGACAGGCGGGGCTCTTCGAGAGCTTCGCGCAAGGGGACGACAGCACCACCCGCGTCTACGGAGGCACCGGGCTCGGCCTGGCGATCTGCCGCCAGCTCGTGACGCTGATGGGCGGACACATGGGCCTGGAGAGTCAGCCGGGCAGAGGCAGCACCTTCTGGTTCGAGCTCACGATGCCGACGAGGGGCGCCGACGCCGTGGCGGCCTGACGGCTCGGGCTGGGGACCCGTTCGTCAGCCGAATCGACGCCCGCGGATCCTGTGCCTCGTACCGGCCATTCGACGAATCGGACGTATCCGATACTTCTCGGGCTCGCCCTCCCGCGCTTCCCGGGCGCGCGACAGACCCGTCCGAAGCCACTGCGCATCGAGACCGAGGACCTCACATATCCGAATGAACGCGAAGGGCGATTCGGTGTCGGTCGAGTCGAGCCACTCCTCCGCCTCTCTCAGCGCCCGTCGCTTTCGCGCCTGGCGAGGGGGCGGATACCTGAGAAGAGTCGCGGTGGCGTCCTCGAGAATCGCGAGCATCAGACGTTTCTCCGGCTGCAGCATGCTGGCGCGACGATCGAAGACCTGCGCCGGCAGCACGACCTCGGGCTCCAGGCGCGCGCCCGCTGCATGCGTCTCGTCGCGGCCGGCGCTCTCGATGACTTCGGACGGCGTGTGCGCTCCTCCCTCGGGCAGGGTTTCGGTGCTCTCCCACACCAGCAGACCTCCCTGGCCGTGCCCCCCGAGCACCCCCATGGCGCTCCGACTCATGATCTGTAGACGTCTTGGCCCGCGGTTTGGTTGACGTGACGGCGCCCGGCGATGCCGC
>JBKPBB010000245.1:0-9658 GCA_046744245.1 Thermodesulfobacteriota bacterium | reverse complement strand
CTACGAGCGCGCCGTCGCCGACGTGGGGGCCGACCGGCGCGACCGCGCCGTCGGCGAGGCGCTCCGCCGCCGCGTGCTCGACCGCCTGGTCGAGGAGGAGTTGCTGGTGCAGCACGGCCTGGCCCTCGGCCTGGCGCGCAGCGACCGGCGCGTGCGCGCCGAGCTCACCGCGGCGGTGATCGGCTCGATCCTGGCCGCGCCGGGCGAGGAGCCGAGCGACGACGAGGTCGCGGTCTTTTATGCCGAGCACGCCGAGCTCTTCCGGGGGCCCGGCCGCGTGCGGGTCGAGCAGATCTTCTTCGGAGCGGCGCGCGCCGACGAGGCCGTGCGCGCGCGCCATCGCCTCGACGCAGGGGAGAGCTTCGCGGCGGTGCGTGCGGGCGGCGACCCCGAGCCCGTGCCGGTTCCCGAGGCCGCGCTGCCGCCCGCCCGGCTCGTGGACTACCTCGGGCCGACGGCGGCCCGCACGGCGCTCGAGCTGAGCCCGGGCCAGGTGGGCGGTCCGGTGCGATCGGGCTGGGGTCATCACCTCGTGCACGTCGTGGCGCGCGAAGAGGCGGCCACGCCGCCACTCGCCGCGGTGCGCGAGGAGGTGCGCGCCGAGCTCCGCCGCCGCGACGGCGACCGGCGCCTGCGGCGGTACCTGGACGAGCTGCGCGCGGCGGCCGAAGTGGTGGTTGCGGAGGAGGCCCGGTGAGGCGTCTGGTCGCGCTCGCGTTGCTCGCCCTGGCGGCCGGACGCTCGCTCGCGCACGAGCGGAGCGTCTCGTACTCGTTCTGGACGCTCACGGCCGACGGTGCGGCGGTCGAGGTGCGGCTCGCTCCGGGCGATGCGAGCCGTCTCGGCGAGGACCTCGACGCGGAGCTGCCGCGCCTGCTCTCGCTGGCGCCGTGCCTGCCGGAGCCGGCGTCGTTCCACGCCCCGCCGGCGGCGCCGGGCTGGATCGCGCGCGCGTGGCGCGTGCGCTGCCCTCGAGGCAGCGGCGCGCTCCGTATCCACAGCGACCTCCTGCTCGACGTCGTGCCCTCGCACCTCCACTTCGCACGCGTGGGCACGGCCGGCGCCGTCGCCGAGCGGGTGCTGAGCGACGGCGAGCGCGACTGGCCGCTGCCGGCGAGCCCGGCGGCCGACGGCGCAGGACTCGGGGACTACGTCCGGCTCGGGATGGCGCACATCCTGACCGGCTACGACCATCTGGTCTTCCTCTTCGCCTTGCTCCTCGTCTGCGGCTCGCTCGGCGAGGCCGCGCGGGTGGTGACGGGCTTCACGGTGGGCCACAGCGCGACGCTCGCGCTCGCAGCGCTCGGCTGGGTGACGCCGGCCCGCGGCGCGGTCGAGGCGGTGATCGGCCTCTCGATCGCGCTCGTGGCCCTCGAGAACGTGTGGCTCGCGGGTGGCGACCACCGGCTGCCCGTGGTGGCGGTCGCGGGGTTGCTCGCGGCGGCGGCGCTCGCGGGCGTTGCCGGGCGCGTGCCGCCGCAGACGCTCGTCGGCCTGGCCCTCTTCGCCGCCTGTTACTTCGCGCTCCTTGCCCGGAGCGCGCGCCCCGCCGGGCTCCGCTGGCCGGTCGCCGCGCTCTTCGGGCTCGTGCACGGGCTCGGCTTCGCCGGCGTGCTCGCCGAGATGACGCTGCCGCGCGCGCGGCTGGTGCCGGCCCTGCTCGGGTTCAACGTGGGGGTGGAGCTCGGTCAGCTCGCCGCCGTCGCAGCGGCGTGGCCGGTGCTCGATCTGCTTGCCCGCCGCGGCGAGCCGTGGCGCGCGGCGGTCGTCGGCTACGGATCGGCGGGCGTGCTGGCGATGGGAGTGCTCTGGTTCGCCGGCCGCGCGTTCGGATGATGCGCTCGCCGCTTCGCGCTAGTCGCTCCGCCCGCGGAGCTGGATCAGCTCGATCTTGTAGCCGTCGGGGTCCTCGATGAAGGCGATCTCCGAGCCGCCGTGCTTCATGGGGCCGGGCTCGCGCACGACCTTCGCCCCTTTGGCGCGCAGCTCGTCGCAGGCGCGGTACACGTCCTCGACGCCGAGCGCGATGTGCCCGAAGGCGGTCCCCAGCTCGTAGCGCTCCGTGTCCCAGTTGTGCGTCAGCTCGAGCACGGTGTGGTCGCGCTCGTCGCCGTAGCCGACGAAGGCGAGGGTGAAGCGGCCGCCCGGGTAGTCCGTGCGGCGGAGCAGCCGCATGCCGAGCACGTCGCAGTAGAAGCGGAGCGAGCGCTCGAGGTTCCCGACCCTGAGCATGGTGTGGAGCATGCGCATGGCCGGAGAGTAGCGCTTGCCGCTCCGGCGCGAAAGACGCAATGATCGCCGGCCCCATGCGCGCGGCCGGCGAGCGGACCCTCTCCGAGCACGCCTCGAAGGCGCTGCTCGCCGGCTACGGCGTGCCCGTCGCGCGCGAGGCCCTGGCGGCGGATGCCGCTGCCGCGGCGCTCGCCGCCGCCGAGATCGGCTTCCCCGTCGCGCTGAAGCTCTGCGGCGACGCGATCGCGCACAAGACGGAGCGGAACCTCGTGCGCCTGGGCCTCGCGGACGCCGGTGCGGTGCGCGCCGCAGCGGCCGAGCTGCTCGCGCTCGGACGGCCCGACGACGGCGACGTCGCGCTCCTCGTCGCCGAGATGGTGCGCGGCCGCCGCGAGCTGATCGCCGGCGTGGTGCGCGATCCACAGCTCGGCCCGTGCGTGATGCTGGGGGTCGGCGGCATCCTGGCCGAGGCGGTGGGCGACGTCGTGTTCGCCGCGGCGCCGCTCTCCGCGGCCGAGGCGCGGCGCATGGTCGGCGGGCTCGGTGCCGGCCGGCGCTTCCTCGAGGCCTTTCGCGGCGAGCCGGCGGTGGAGGCGGACGCGCTGGCGGCGATCCTGGTCGGGCTCGGCCGCCTCGCGGTCGAGCGCCCCGAGGTGCAGAGCGTCGACGTGAACCCGCTCATCGTGCGCGACGGCCGGCCGATCGCCGTCGATGCGCTGGTCGTCCTCGGCCCGCCCGTGCTCGAGCGAGCCGTGTGCTCCGCCGGCGACGTGCTCGCGCGCCTCCGCCCGCTCTTCCACCCGCGCGGCGTCATCGTCGCGGGTGCCTCGAGCCACCCGGGGAAGTTCGGTTTCGCCGCCTTCCACAACCTCGTGCGCTTCGGCTTCCGCGGTGACGTCTACCCCGTGAACCGCGAGGGCGGCGAGATCCTCGGGCGCCCCTGCCTCCAGAGCGTCGCCGAGGTACCGGAGAGGATGGCGGAGCTGGCCTTCGTGTGCACGCCGCCGCCGGCGAACGTCGCAATGCTGCAGGCCTGCGCGGGGCGCGGCGTGCGCGCGGCGTTCGTCGCAAGCGGCGGGTACGGCGAGGCGGGCGAGGAGGGGAGGGCGCTCGAGCGCGAGCTGGTCCGCACCGCGGACGAGCTCGGCATCGTGCTGGCCGGGCCGAACGGGCAGGGCGTCATCTCGACGCCCGAGTCGATGTGCGCGCAGATGGTGGCGCCGTACCCGCCGCCCGGGCGCATCTCGGTCGCGAGCCAGAGCGGCAACATCCTCTCCGCGCTCCTCAACTACGCGGTCCTGACCGGCGTCGGCGTGAGCAAGGCCGTGTCGACCGGCAACTCGGCGCAGACCGGGATCGCCGACTACCTCGCGTATTTCGCTGCCGATCCGGAGACGGCGGTCGCGCTCGCGTACCTGGAGGGCGTGGCCGACGGGCGCGCCTTCATCGACGCCGTGCGCCGCCTGACGGCCGCGAAGCCGCTCGTGCTGCTCAAGGGCGGCGCCGCCGCGGAGGGCCAGCGCGCGGCCGCCAGCCACACCGGCTCGCTCGCGACCGACGACCGCGTCTTCGCCGGCCTCTGCCGGCAGCTCGGGGTGCTGCGCGCGCCGACGGTGGAGCACGCCTTCGAGTGGGCCGCGAGCTTCGCGACCCAGCCGCTCCCACGCGGCCGGCGCGTGATCGTGTTCACCACCGCGGGCGGCTGGGGCGTGCTCGCCGCCGACGCCTGCGTCGCCGCGGGCCTCGAGCTCGTCCGCCTGCCCGAGGACATCCGCGCCCGCGTCGACACGATGGTTCCGTCGCGCTGGAGCCGCCAGAACCCGATCGACCTGGCCGGCGGCGAGACGCGCGACACGATCCCCGACGCGCTCGACCTGGTGTGCGCGCACCCGGAAGTCGACGCCGTCCTCTTCCTCGGCCTCGGCATCCAGTCGAACCAGGCGCACCTCTTCCGCACCGGCCCGTTCTTCCCCGGCCACGGTCTCGACCGGATCGCCGACTTCCACGAGCGCCAGGACCGCCGCTACGCCGAGGCCGCGCGCGAGGCGTCCGAGCGGCACCGGAAGCCCGTGCTGGTCGCGACCGAGCTCGTCTACGCCGACCGCGCCTACGGTAACGCCGGCCCGCTCGCCGTGCGCGAGGGTGGCCGCGTCTGCTACCCGAGCGCGCACCGCGCCGTGGCGGCGCTGCGGGCGATGGTGGAGTACGCGGAGTTCCGGGCGGGGGCGCCGTGAAGCGGCCGGACGTGGGCCTCTGCGCCGAGTGCCGCCACGCGCGCGTGCAGCGCAACGCGCGCGGGAGCGAGTTCTGGCGCTGCCTCAAGGCGGAGACGGATCCGGGCTTCGAGCGGTATCCGCGGCTGCCGGTGAGCGAGTGCGCTGGATATGAGCGGGCAGCGTCCCCGTCGCCTTCGCGAAGGGATACAGCAGGCGAATAGGTCCGGTGCCGCTATTGCCGGCGGTTGCGAATCTGGCCATCGGCGAGGGCGAGTCTCAGGGCGGGGCGTGGAGTCCGGATCGAGGAAGTGGAAGCCGCATCGCCGCCGCGCCGGAGGCCGCGCCGCGCTTCGGGACGGCGGGTGGTCGAGTGAGCCCGGCGCCGTCAGGGCTCGCCTTCGTTTGCGCAGGGCAGCCGTTTGGCAGTAGAATGACGGCCATATGGCAGCCAAGCCCGCCCCGACCACTGCCCGGCTGGTCTCGACGCTGGGGGGCCGACGGGCCCTGAGATCGCACGTCGGCTCGACCGACGAGCTCCGCGAGCGGTTGCGGCGAGGGCTCCCGTTTGCGGCGGTGACCGCGCTCGGCGCGGCCTACCGGATCGATGTGAAGCGCTTGGCGGCGATCCTCTCCATTCCCGAACGCACCTTCGCGCGCCGGCGGCACGAGCGGCGCCTGCGGGCCGACGAGTCGGACCGGCTCGTCCGCGTAGCGCGCATCGCCGCCCTCGCGGAAGGGACTCTGGGTGGCAAGGAGCGGGCCATCCACTGGCTGCACCGTCCCAACCGCGCGCTCGGCCTTGCCGCCCCGCTCTCGCTGCTCGACACCGAGATCGGTGCCCGTCAGGTCGAGGACGTGCTCGGCCGCATCGCCCACGGCGTCTATAGTTGATGCGCGTCTGGCGCCTCTGCCGTCGGGCGCACGGCGCCTTCGACGGGGAGGGTGCGCGGCGCTTCGGCGGCCGGTGGAGCCTGCGCGGCACGCCGGTGGTCTACACCTCGGCGAGCGCCGCGCTCGCCACGCTCGAGTACTTCGTGCACCTCGACGTCGAGGACGCCCCGCCCGACCTCGTCCTGATCGCCGCCGACGTTCCCGGCTCGCTCGCCATCGAGGAGATCCGCGTCGGCCGTCTTCCCAGAGAGTGGCGCCGAACCCCCGCGCCCGAGGCGCTCGCCCGACTGGGGACGCAATGGGTGCGGCGCGGGCGCACGGCCGTGCTCGCGGTGCCGTCGGCCGTGGTTCCCGTCGAGCGCAACTACCTCCTCAATCCGATGCACCCGGACTTCCGCGCCATCGTGGTACGGCGCGCCGAACGGTGCATGCTCGACCCGCGGATGTGGAAGTGACCGGGGGTCCCGTCACCCGAGCGCCGTCGGGCTCACCTTCGTCGCCACCGCCGGCACCGGCTCGGCCATCGCCTCTTCTGCCGCCACCCGCCGCGCCGCCCGCCCGAGGAGCACGAACCCCGGCGCGACCAGCAGGAAGACCGCCGCCGACACGCCCATCGCCGCCTGCAGCCCGAACCGCCGCGCCACGAGCCCGATCGTCACCAGCCCGAGCGCGCCGCCGAGCATGATGCATGCCGAGCGCACCGAGATGACCGTCGCGCGCTCCGCGGACGCGACGTGCTCGTTGGTCCAGGCCGCGTAGACCGGGTCCATCATGCCGAAGGCCGCCTCCTGCGCGAGGAGCCCAGCGAGCGCGGGCGCCAAACGCCCCGCGCCCGCCAGCACCGCCACCGCGGCCGCGCGCGTGAGGATCGCGCCGAAGAGCACGGACTCGCGCGCGGCGCGGCGGAGCACGCGCGGCACGAGCGCGCTCCCCGTGAGCGAGGCGAGGGCGAGCAGCGCCACCACCCACCCCATCAGGCGGAGCTGCCCGCCGGCCAGCGCCTGGAGGCGCGGCTGCCAGTACATGTGGATCGGGAAGGCGCCGAAGGCGGCCCCGAGTGAGAGGAGACAGAGGAGGAGCAGCACCGGCGAGCGGTGCACGATCGCGAGGCCGTCCTGCACCGTGCCCGCGACGGAGCGACGCGAGCGTCCGGCCCGCGCCGCGCGGCGCGTCTCGTGCATGAGCGCGGCGCCGGCGGCGCCGGTCACCGCGAACATGGCGGCCGCGGCGATCCACGGGTAGCGGAGGTCGCGCTCGGCCAGGTAGCCGCAGCCGACCGCGCCCACCATGAGGAACGTCCGGCCGATGACGGCGGCGCGCGAGAACAGACCCTCCATGCGGTGCCCGTCACCCTCGGCCTGTACGCCATCGACGGCCCACGCCTCGAGAGCGCCGCTCACCAGCGTCGTCCCGACCGCATCGATGAACTCCGCGACCGCGCAGTCGGCGAAGCTCCGCGTGCGCGAGTAGAGGAGGAAGGCCGCGGTCCGCGTGGCGCAGCCGAGCACGAAGGAGAACCGGCGCCCGGCCGTGTCGGCCAGCGCGCCGGTCGGCACCTCGAACACGAAGACCGTGATCAGATAGATGGCCAGGATCAGGTTGATCTGGAGCAGGTCCAGCCCGCGGCTCAGCAGGAACAGCGGGTAGACGGGCGCCAGGAAGAACTGCGCCAGGCTGTAGCCGCCGAAGAGCAGGTAGAAGATGCGCTCGGTGCGGGTCATCGGGGAATCGCCCTTCATACCCGCCCGGCGCGCGTGATCTCAAACGCCGGGCCTCCACGGTCGTTGACAGAGCGCGCGCGGGCGACCTACACACGACGCGATGGACCTCCAGCTCTCCGCCGCGCACCTCCGCTTCCGCAACGCGCTCCGCGCCTGGCTCGCGGCCAATCTGCCTCGCCCCTGGCGGGAGGAGCTGCGCGAACCGGGCGCCACCGAGACCAGCCTGATCGAGCTGCGCCGCGCCTGGCAGCGGAAGCTCTACCAGGCCGGCTACCTGGGCATGGACTGGCCCCACGAGTGGGGCGGCCGTGGCGGCACGGAGGTCGAGAAGTCGATCATGGAGGCCGAGCTGGCGCGCGCCGACGCGCCACCCATCCTCAACATCCTCGGCATCGGGCTCCTCGGTCCCGCACTCATCCACCACGGCAGCGAGGCGCAGCGCCGCCGCTTCATCCCGCCCATGCTCGCGGGCGACGAGATCTGGTGCCAGGGCTTCAGCGAGCCGGGCGCGGGCAGCGACCTCGCCGCGCTCAAGACCGCGGCGCGCCTCGACGGCGACCACTTCGTGCTGAACGGGCAGAAGGTGTGGACCACCTTCGGCCCGTGGGCCGACTGGATCTTCGTCCTCGCGCGCACCGACGCGAAGGACCGCTACGGCGGCATCTCCTTCATCCTCGCGAAGCTCGACACGCCGGGCGTGACCGTGCGCCCGCTCCGCCAGATCACCGGCGAGAGCGAGTTCGGCGAGGTCTTCTTCGAGGACGCGCGCGTGCCGCGCGAGCACCTGGTGGGGCAGGTCGGCGAGGGCTGGCGCATCGCCATGACCGTCCTCGGCTACGAGCGGGGCGTCGGGTCGCTCGCCAACTCGGCGCGCTATGGACGCGATCTCGCGCAGCTCGCGGCGGCCTGCCGGGAGCTCGGCCGCACCGGCACCGCCGTGCGCGAGAAGCTCGGGCGGCTCGTGGTCGAGAACGAGGTCATGCGCGCCAACGGCATCCGCGCGCTCGCCAACCTGGCCGACGGGCGCGCGCCGGGCCCCGAATCGTCGCTCGAGAAGCTCTACTGGAGCGAGTTCGACAAGCGCTTCCGCGAGACGGCGCTCGACCTCCTCGGCCCCGGCGGGCAGCTGCTGCGCTCGAGCCCCGCGGCGCGCGCCGACGTCGACTGGGCGCGCGAGTTCCTCTGGTCGCGCGCGGGCACGATCTACTCGGGCTCGTCCGAGGTGCAGCGGAACATCATCGCCAAGCGCGTCTTGAACCTCCCGCAGGACGCCCGGTGAAGTTCGAGCTCTCCGACGACCAGGCCCTGCTCCGCAGCTCGACGCGCGACTTCCTCGCCCGCGCGTGCCCGTTCGAGGCGAGCCGCAAGACGATGGAGCACGACCCGCGCGGCTACGACCCGGCGCTCTGGCGGGGCCTCGCCGAGATGGGCTACCTCGGGCTCACCGTGCCGGCTCGGGCGGGAGGCCAGGGGCTCGGCACCATCGAGCTCGCAATCGTGCTCGAGGAGATGGGCCGCGCCTGCCTGCCCGGGCCGTACCTCGACGTCGTGCTCGCCGCCACGCTGCTCGCCGCGGCGGGCGGGCAGGACGCGCTCCTGGCCGACCTGAGCGCCGGCAGGACCATCGTCACGCTGGCGCGCGAGGAGGCGCTGTTCGCCGGCGGCCCGGGCACGCCGGCCCGCTTCGAGGCCGGGCGCGTGCGCGGTACCAAGTACTTCGTCCCCTTCGCCGCCGAGGCCGATGCGCTTCTGGTCGCGACGCGGGACGGCGTCTGCCTGGTGCAGAAGCCGTTCGCGGTGAAGGCGCTCGCGACGCTCGACCCGGCCCAGCGTTTCGGCGAGGTGCGGCTCGATCACGCGGCGACGCTCGTCGGGCCCCCCGGCCTGCTCGCCCGCATCGACCTGGTCGCGGCGGTCGGGGCGGGCGCGATGCTCCTCGGCATCATGGGGCGGCTCCTCGAGATGACCATCGCGTACGTGCAGACCCGGCAGGCCTTCCGCCGCCCGATCGGCGCCTTCCAGGCGCTCCAGCACCGCCTGGCCGACATGCTGCTCAGGACCGAGTCGACGCGCTCGGCGGTCTATCGCGCGGCGTGGTGCCTCGACACGAACGATGCGGACGCGGGGCTCGCCTGCGCCGCGGCGAAGGCGTACGCCGGCGACGCGTCGCGGCTCGTGTGCGGCGAGGCGATCCAGATGCACGGCGGGATCGGCTTCACCTGGGAGCTCGACCTGCACTTCTACTTCAAGCGCGCGAAGACGCTCGAGCAGCACTACGGCTCGACGGAGAACCAGCTCGAGCGGGCGCTCGTGGCGACGGGGTACTGAGATGTGTCCGCGACATTGAAGGGGTTATAGGAACGCGCTCGTGATGCTGGTCGTGGTGGTGGGCGGCTCCGTGGTGATGGTCGAGGTGGTCGTGGTCGGCGCCTGAGTCGTCGTGGTGCTCGTCGTGGTGGTGGGCGCCTCCGTGGTGGTGGTCGAGGTGGTCGTGGTCGGCGCCTGAGTCGTCGTCGTGCTCGTCGAGGTTGTGGTGCTGGTCGAGGTCGAAGTGGTGGTCGACGCCGCGCCCACCACCGACACGCTGCAGCCCATTGC
>JBKPBB010000468.1:0-4696 GCA_046744245.1 Thermodesulfobacteriota bacterium | reverse complement strand
CGGTCGAGCGCCGCGCGCACCTTCTCCTGACTGCGCGCCGCGCTGGCGGCGTCGATCTTCATGTCGGCGTTCATCAACACGCGCAGGGCAGGGAAGATGGCGCGGTAGAGGCGCCGGGTGCCCGGCCCGCATCCAAGTGTGAAGGCGGCGGCCGCGAACTCGGTCTCCGGCAGCAGCTCGTGGAAGAGCGCGCGCCGCACGTGCGGGCCGAGCTCCTCGTCGAAGAAGTCCTCGAGCGCGAGCGCCCGGCGGCGGTCGGCCTCGCCGGAGGGATAGAGCGCCGGCTCGGGCCTCACGCGCTCGAGGCGCTCGATGATGCGGGTCGAGTCGTGGATCGTCTCGCCGTCGAGCACCAGGACCGGTACCGCCTTCTGCCCCGTCATCCACAGCACGCGCGGAACGTGGAAGCCGGGAAGCAGCGAGCGGCGCACGTGCGCGATGCCCTTCCAGTCGAGCGCCCAGCGCGCCTTCTCGTTGAAGTGCGAGAAGCGGAACTGCCAGAGGACGGGCGGCGCCATCGCCAACAGGCCTTCCGCCAGACGGCACTAGGAGGGTCGGCGAGCCGAGTCAAGACGGGTGGCAACCCGGGTCGCCCCGGCGTAGAGTCACCCTCATGCGGACGCGCCTGGGGTGGGAGCGGGTGGCGGGCCTGGCGCTCGCCGGGCTCCTGCTGGTGGTTGCGTGCGCAGCCGATCGCCGCCACGCCGCGCGCCCCGATGAGGACGACCCGGCCGAGATCTCGGCCGACCGTCTCGACGACCTCGACGAGGAGGGCGCGATGACCGACCTCCTCGATCCGGAGGAGCGGGAGGCGATGGCGCACGCCGGGCTCCCGGGCGACGCGCGCCCCGGCGCGGACGAGGAGGACGCCGGCGACACGACGGGCAAGGTGGGCCTCTCCGTGCTCAGCGTGGCCCTCTCGGTAGGCGCCGCGGTCGCGCCCTTCTTCCTCTTCTAGGCGCTCTCGGCGAGCAGCCCCTCGAAGAACTTCCGGTCCGAGAGGAGCGACACGTCCGAGAGGAACATCTTCCCGTAGCGCTCGAAGTACATGAGCTGCTTGCCGAGGAGGAAGGTGCCGCGATCGAAGTCGCTGCCGATCGCGCCGTGCTCGGCGACGCCGCGGTGGAGCCGGCGCTGCTCGCGGAGCCGCCGGAGCCGCGCGCGCCACGAGCGGCTCTGCACGACCTGCCCTTCGGCCTTCGCGACCTGGCCCTGGATGGCGGCGATGAAGGTGGCGAGGCTCACCTCGCCGAAGGGGCGGGTCAGCATGGGCTCCATCACCCCGCGCACGAAGCGCGCCATCTCCGCCTCGTCGAGGCCGAGGGCGCCGAGCGCGGGACCGTAGACCCGGAACAACCGTGCCGCGACCTCGTCCCACGCCGAGTCGTCGCCGAGGGCCGCCTCGATGATGCGGCGGAAGAAGCGGTGCGTATCCGGGTCGAGCTGCCCGACGATGCCCCAGTCGAGCGCCGCGATGCGCCCGTCGCGGAGCAGCATCAGGTTCCCGGCGTGCACGTCGCCGTGAAAGACGCCGTAGCGGATGGCGGTCAGGAACCAGCCGCGCACGGTCTGCTCGACCAGCGGGCGCGGGTCGACGCCCAGCTCGGCGATGCCCGCCAGGTCGTCGATGGGGACGCCGTCCAGGAACTCCATGGCGAGGACGCGCGGGCCGGAGAGCGCCGGGTACGGCTCGGGCACGACCACGAGGGGCAGGTCGACGCGCCTGAGCAGGTCGCGGTAGTGCGCCATGGCGCGCGCCTCGTTGCGGAGGTCGAGCTCCTCGGCCACCTGCTGGCGGAAGCCGTCCATCATGCGCACGAGCTGCCCGGCCTCGGCCACGCCCACCTGGCGCGACAGGAAGTCGAGAAGCGGCTCCATCAGGCGAAGGTCGGTCGCCACCACGTCCTCGATGCCGGGGCGGAGGACCTTCACGGCGGCGGTGCGCCCGTCGCGGAGCGTCGCTCGGTGCACGACCGCGATCGAGGCGCGGCCGATCGGGAGCTCGTCGAACGACGCGAAAGCCGACTCGAGCGGGCCGCCGAGGGTGGTCTCGACGGCGGCGCGCACCGCGTCGAACGGCACGGCAGGCCCGGTATCGAGGCAGGAGCGGAACTCGTTCGACGCCTCGTCGCCGAAGAGCCCGGGCGACGAGGCGATGAGCTGCCCGAACTTGACGTAGGTCGCACCGAGCTCCTCGAAGGTCAGGCGGAGCGGGCGCGCGTAGGCGTGCTCGGCGATGGACCGCCGGAGGAGACGGCGGCCCGCGAGGCGGCGGAAGTTCCGCCCGGCGACGCGGAAGGTCCTGAGCGCCCGGCGCCGGAGCTGGCGGCCGCTCGGCCGCGGCAGGGCGAGCGGGACGGGCCGCGGGTACGCCGGCGGACCGTCGCTCACGCCGTGCTCGTGCGCGCGATGAAGTCGACGACCACGCGCGCCAGCGCCTCCCCCTTGTCCTCCTGGAGGAAGTGGCCCGCGCCGGCGATGGTGGTGTGCGGCTGGCCCTCGGCGCCCGGGACCGCCTGCTGGAGGATGCGATCGGCGCCGCCGGTGATCGGGTCCGAGTCGCTGAAG
The DNA here is from genome assembly GCA_046744245.1 of Thermodesulfobacteriota bacterium. Taxonomy (GTDB): domain Bacteria; phylum Desulfobacterota; class Binatia; order DP-6; family DP-6; genus DP-6. Next base: position 2,128 of record JBKPBB010000468.1, on the reverse strand, counting down.
GCGGTGAGGAACGGCTTCGTCCAGCGGCGGAGGACCTCCCACGCCTTGCGGTTCGCTGCCGCCGCGGGATCCTCGGGCGTCACCGGCACGAGCAGCGGGAACTGCCGCGCGCCCGCCTTGTAGCGGTCGTCGGGGAAGGGCGCGTCGTAGGCGGCGACGATCTCGGGCGCCAGGTCCGTCACGCAGCCGCCCTTCACGATGCCGCCCACGTGGAAGTCGGGCGTCTCCTGCGAGTACTTCCGCCAGGCGAGGAAGGCGGGCCCCGCGGGTCGGTCGCCGGTGGGGAGGAAGGTGTTGGCGGCGACGATTCGCGCGAATCGTTCCGGGTGCTCGGCGGCGAGGCGGAGGCCGATGAGCCCGCCCCAGTCCTGGCCGACGAGCGTGACGTTTCGGAGCTCGAGCTGCTCGAGCACGCCGCGCATCCACTCGACGTGGCGCTGGTAGGTGTAGTCCTCGCGTCGGACGGGCTTGTCGGAGCGGCCGAAGCCGACCAGGTCGGGGGCGATGGCACGGTGGCCCGCGGCCGTGATCAGCGGGATCATCTTCCGGTAGAGGTACGACCACGACGGCTCGCCGTGCAGCAGGAGCACGGGCGCGGCGTTGCGCGGTCCTTCGTCCACGTAGTGGATGCGGAGGCCGCCCGCCTCGACGTAGTGCGGGGCGAAGGGATGGCCGGGGAGGCCCGTGAAGCGGTCGTCGGGCGTGCGCAGCGCTTCCATCTAGAGCTTGGCGATCACGCGCTCGGCGAAGTCGTGCAGGCCGCGCGTGACGGCCTCGTTGTCGAACCCGGGCGGCCCCATCGTGATGCGCGACACGCCCAGGTCCTGGAGGCGGCGCACGCCGTCCAGGTCGGGACGGCCCCGGCCCGCGCTGAGCTCGATCTCCTCCGGCTTCCGGCCGATGCGGCGGCACTCCTCGCGCAGCACGCCGAAGAGCGCGCGGAGCTTCTCGGGCTCGCCGACGGCCGGGAAGAAGCCGTCGCCGTAGCGCGCCGCCCGGCGCGCCGCCCACTCCCCGTGGCCGCCGACGACGATCGGCACGCCCGGCTTCTGCACCGGCTTCGGGTTCGACTCGAGCGGCCCCCAGCGGAAGAACTTCCCCGCGAACGGCTCCGGCGTCTCCTTCCAGAGCGAGCGGATGGCGCGTACCGCTTCGCGCGTGCGCCCGGCGCGCTCCGCGAACGGGATGCCGAGGGCGTCGAACTCCTCCTTCAACCACCCGATCCCGATGCCGAGGATCGCGCGCCCGCCGGAGAGCACGTCGAGCGTCGCCACCTCCTTCGCGACGTAGATCGGATGGCGCTGCGGGAGGATCAGGATGCCCGTGGCGAGGCGCAGCTTCTTGGTCACCGCCGCGGCGAAGGCGAGGGGCAGGATCGGGTCGGGGATGGGCACGTTCTCGGGCCCGGGAATCTTGCCCGACGGATCGTACGGATACTTCGACTGGTATCCCACCGGGATGACGACGTGCTCGACCGTCCAGATCGACTCGATGCCGACCTCCTCCGCCGTGCGCGCGAGGTGCGCGAGCGGCTCGGGGAAACCGAAGGGGCCGGCGTTGGCGTAGGCGATGCCGAACTTCATGGCGGGCAGCGATAGTCGAGAACGCGCGCCGCCACAAGATGGGTGGGCGCGACGCGGATGACCCTGTTCCTCCCGGGCAGCACCGCGGCCGTGAGCATCGACGATCACCGCCCCGGGACGGTATACGGACTGCCGCACGGAATGAAGCCATGAACGTCCTCCTCGTCACCACCGACCAGCAGCGCGCCGACACGATCGGCGCCTACGGCTCGCGCCTCGAGGCGACGCCCAACCTGGACCGCCTTGCCGCCACGGGCGTGCGCTTCGACGCCTGCCGGACGCAGAACCCCTACTGCCAGCCGTCGCGCGCCACCATTCTCACCGGCCGCTACCCCTCGCGGCACGGCGTCTACTCGAACGGCGTCGACTTCCCGCAGGAGGACGTCGGCACCACGCTCTCCGCGCTCCTCGCCGCGGCGGGCTGGACGACCGCCTTCCGCGGCAAGGCGCACTTCGCCTCGACCTATCCGCGAACCCCGAACGGGGCGCTCGAGTCGGTCGAGGGCTCGGCGCGCGTCCCGGCGGACTGGCGCGGTCCGTACATG
>JBKPBB010000069.1:0-9998 GCA_046744245.1 Thermodesulfobacteriota bacterium | reverse complement strand
AGCGCCGCCACGCCCGGCAGGCTCGCCATCTCGGCGCCGACCAGCCCGATCGTCTCGCGCTCGGCGAGGCCGCGGGCGATCGACGCGCGCAGCGTGTCGGGGCTCCGGTAGCGCACCGGCCGGTACATGAAGCCGGCGGCGCAGAAGCGGCAGCCCCACTCGCAGCCGCGGCTCGCCTCGACCAGGTACATGTCGCCGAACACCGACTCGCGCGTGAGCACCTCGGAGTTGGTGTCGAAGCCGTCGAGGTCCGCGACGAAGCGGCGCTCGACGCGCCCGCCGCCGGGGCCCCGGTAGGGGAAGGCGAGCAGGTCACCCGCGGCGTCGTACTCGGGGGTGTAGCGGTCGGGCCGGTAGGCGCCGCGCACCGCTTCGCTGCGCTCGAGGATGCCCTCGCGGCTCGGGGGCCCGGCCGTCGCGCGGGCGAGGAACTCGCCCAGCATCTCCTCCGCCTCGCCGATCAGGAAGAGGTCGACGAACTCGGCGAGCGGCTCGGGGTTGAGAAAGGTGGCCGGGCCGCCGGCGAGGACGAGCGGCGCGTCGGCGTCCCGCTCCCGGCGCCAGAGCGGGATGCCGGCCAGCGCCAGGCAGTCGAGCACGTGCACGTAGTCCGCCTCGAAGGAGAGCGAGAGCGCGACCACGTCGAAGTCGCCGAGCGGGCGGTCCTGCTCGAGGGAGCGCAGCGTGCGCGGCCACTCGGCGCGCGGGCCGTCGGGGAGGAAGGCGCGGTCGGCGGTGACGCGCGGATCCTCGGCCAGGATGCGGAGCACGGCCTGGAAGCCCAGGTTCGCCATGCCGACTGCGTAGGTGTTCGGGTAGACGAGGCAGATGGAGAGCGGGCCGCTGGGGCCGGCCCGAAAGAGACGGCGCTCGGCGGCACGACGATCGGCTGGATGGGGCATCCGCAGGCGGATCTCATATCCCGCACCTCCACGGGGCTCAACCGCGAACGGCGTGGGCGACGCGCGCCGCCGCTCGGGTAGCGGAGCGTGCGTCACGCACAGGATCCTCCTGCGGCCGCGGTCTCGGTCCTCGGCCCCCCGAGTGATTGACGAGGAGCGCGCAGTGCGCATACGGTCCGAGGGCCGAGACGCAGGCACGGGGTCAATCGGACGGGGTGGGAGTAGCCCCTGCCGAGCCCCCGCCGGCGCCTCGTCGGACTTGCTGGCTCGCCCTACACGGCGGAGGGTCTCATGCGCGTGCTCCTCGTCCACCCGAGTCCCCTCTTGTTCTCGGAAATCTACCTTCGCCTGGAACCCCTCGGGCTCGAGCGCGTGGCGGCGGCGGTGGAAGCCGCGGGCCACGAGGTGCGTCTCCTCGACCTCCAGGTCTTCCGGCCGCCGCGCTACCGCGAGCTCCTCGAGAGCTGGCGCCCCGAGGCGATCGGCTTCTCCCTCAACTACCTCGCCAACGTCCCCGAGGTCGTCGAGCTCGCACGCACCGCGAAAGCGATGCTGCCCGGCTGCCGGGTGATGGTCGGGGGGCACAGCGCCTCGTTCGTCACGCGGGATCTCCTCGAGCACGCCGGCGGCGCGATCGACTGCACGGTGCGCGGCGAGGGGGAGGGGATCGCGCCACGGGTGCTGGAATCGTTTGCGGGCGGGGCGCCACTCGAGTCGCTCCCCGGCGTCGTGACCCCCGACGGCTCGGGCCCGCCGCCGCTCCTCGTCCCCGATCTCGCCGCCTACCCGCCAGCCAGGCACCTCGCCGGTCGCCGCCGCAGATACTTCATCGGCGAGCTCGACCCGTGCGCCTCGGTCGAGTTCACCCGCGGCTGCCCGTGGGACTGCACGTTCTGCAGCGCCTGGACGTTCTACGGGCGCAGCTACCGCGTCCTCTCCCCCGAGGCCGCGGCCGAGGACCTTGCCAGCGTCCGCGAGCCGAACGTCTTCATCGTCGACGACGTCGCATTCATCCGGGGCGAAGACGGCTTCGCGATCGCCGACGAGGTCGAGCGGCGCAACGTCCGCAAGCGCTACTACTTGGAGACCCGCGCCGACGTGCTCCTCCGCAACCGCGAGGTGTTCGAGCGCTGGGCGAAGCTCGGGCTCCGCTACATGTTCCTCGGCATCGAGGCGATCGACGAGGAGGGGCTCAAGCGCCACCGCAAGCGCGTGAACCTCGGCGACAACGAGCGCGCGCTCGAGGTGGCGCGCGAGCTCGGGCTGGTGGTCGCGATCAACATCATTGCCGATCCGGACTGGGACGAGCGGCGCTTCGAGATCGTGCGCCAGTGGGCGCTCGAGGTGCCGGAGATCGTCAACCTGACGATCAACACGCCGTACCCCGGCACGGAGACGTGGCTCACGGAGTCCCGCCGCGTCACCACGGAGGACTACCGGCTCTTCGACGTCCAGCACGCCGTCCTGCCGACGCGCCTCCCGCTCGGGCGCTTCTACGAGGAGTTCGTGCGCACGCAGGACGTCTTGAACCGCAAGCACCTCGGCTGGCGCGCCGTGTACGACATCTTCGGCATCACGATGCGCCTCGTGGCACGCGGGCAGACGAACTTCGTCCGCATGCTCTGGAAGTTCGGCAGCGTCTACAACGTCGACCGCCTGCTCGCCGACCACGCCCGGCCGGTCACCTACGCGCTCCGCCGCCCCCAGAGGACGGCGCCGATCGTCGGGCGCCCCTCGCCGGCCGAGCTGTACGTGCACCACCCGACGTCGGTGGCGACCAGGTGACGAGGTCGAGAACGGGTGGCGCGCCCGTCGTCAGATCGGCGGAGCGAGCGGCAGGTCGGTCCGGTACACGAGCACGTCGACCGTGCCGAAGAGCTTGAAAATCCCGTCGCGCTTCGCGCCGAGCTTCTCGGCGACGCGGATCGAGCGGACGTTCGCCTCCTGGATGAAGTGCACGACGTGGTCGGCCTTCAGCGTGCGGTACACCCAGTCGGCGGCGGCGCGCGCCGCCTCGGTCGCGTAGCCGCGGCCCCACCGTGAGCGGTCGACCGCCCAGCCGATCTCGAGGTCCGGCCACCCTTCCGGCTTCCACGGGCCGACGCGGCCGACGAACTCGCCGCTCGCCTTCTCCTCGACGGCCCAGAGCGTGTAGCCGCGCAGGTACCAGTGGCCGATGAAGAGACAGATCGTCCGCCAGGTCTCGGCCGCGTCCGTCGGCCTCCCGTCACGGCCGAGGTAGCGCATCGCCTCCTCGTCGGCCGAGAAGCGCGCGTAGGGTGCGAAGTCCTCGGGCTTCCACGGCCGGAGGATCAACCGTTCGGTCACGAGCGTCGGCCAGTCGAGGGTCATACGCCGAGCCTCCGCTCGGGCCGCTGGTACGGCACACCGGAAGCTGGCACCGGCGGGTGCCGAGCGCTCAGCCTGCTACGCGAGCCTTCCCGCCACGCGCGAACGCCCGGATCAGTCCGCGCCGCGCCGGAGGAAGGTCGGCACCTTGTAGTCCTCCGCAGGCTCCTCGTCCGCGCCCTTCGGCGCCGGACGCTGCGCGCCGCGCGCCGCCGCCACGGGCGGCTCCTGGCGTCGGCGCTGCCAGGTCGGCACGTCGAGCTCGTCCTCGGCGAGCAGTCCGAGGCGCTTCACCGGGCGGCCCTCGCCGGCCGCGCTCGGACGCCCGTCGCGCGTGGCGGAGCGGGGCTTCTCACCGGCCTCCGGGCGCTCGCCGAAGCCGGTCGCGATCACCGTGATGCGCACCTCGTCGGCCATCGACTCGTCGATCACGGCGCCGAAGATGATGTTGGCGTCGTCTTCCGCCTCCTCCTGGATGAGCGTCGCCGCCTCGTTCACCTCGTGCAGGCTCAGGTCCGGGGGGCCCGTGATGTTGATGAGCACGCCGCGCGCGCCCGAGATCGACAGGTCCTCGAGCAGCGGGCTCGAGATCGCCTTCTGCGCGGCCTCGACGGCCCGGTTCTCGCCCGACGCGACCGCGGCGCCCATCATCGCCATGCCCATCTCGGACATGATGGCACGCACGTCGGCGAAGTCGAGGTTGATGAGGCCGTGGACGGTGATCAGGTCCGAGATGCCGCGCACCGCCTGGAGGAGCACGTCGTCGGCCTTCTTGAAGCTCTCGAGCATGGAGGAGTTCCGGCCCGCCACCGAGAGGAGGCGCTGGTTCGGGATCGCGATCAGGGTGTCGACGCTGTCCTTCAGCTCCTTCATTCCGTCGTCGGCCTGCTTCATCCGCCGCTTGCCCTCGAAGGTGAACGGCTTGGTCACCACACCCACGGTGAGCGAGCCGAGCTCCTTCGCGACCTTGGCGATGATGGGCGCGGCGCCGGTGCCCGTGCCGCCCCCCATGCCGGCGGTGATGAAGATCATGTCGGCCTCGGCCAGGTACTCCCGGAGACGCTCGACGTCCTCCTGGGCGGCGCGCTTGCCGACCTCCGGGTTGCCGCCCGCACCGAGCCCGCGGGTCAGCTTCTCGCCGAGCTGCATCTTGATCGGCGAGAGGTTGGCCTTGAGGGCCTGCGCGTCGGTGTTGGCCGCGATGAAGTCGACGCCGGGCAAGCCGGCGGCGATCATGGTGTTCACCGCGTTACCGCCCCCACCCCCGATACCCACCACCTTGATCCGGGCTGCGCCGCTGGCATCGACGAACTCGATCATTGCCGCACCTCCCCCACTCCGCCCGGGCGTCCTAGAAGAACTCCCGGAGCCACCCCATCATCCGCTCGCCCACCACCCCGATCTGACCGAGCACGCCCTCGCCGCGGCGCCCGTGAGTGTCCTGCTTGAGCCCGTGGAGGACGAGACCGACCGCCGTCGAATACATGGGACTCGCGACGGCGTCAACCAAGCCGCTCAAATGAAGCGGCGCCCCGAGCCGCACGGGCAGCCGGAAGACGCGCTCGGCGAGCACCGTCATGTGCTCGAGCACCGCGCCGCCGCCGGTCAGCACCACCCCGGAGGCGAGCGCCCGATAGCAGCCGGCGCGCTCGATCTCGGCCCTGGCGAGCGTCAGCATCTCCTCGGCGCGCGGCTCGATCACCTCGGCGAGGGCGCGGCGCGAGAGGTGGTGCGGCGCGCGCCCGCCGAGCCCCGGCACCTCGATCGTCTGCTCGGCGGGCGTGAGCGCGGCGAGCGCGCTCCCATGGCGCTGCTTCAGGTGCTCGGCCTCCGCGGGCGGAGTGCAGAGCGCGGCCGCGAGGTCGCTGGTCACGTGCCCGCCGCCCACGGGGAGCACCGCCGTATGGCGGATCGTGCCGGCCTGGTAGACGACCACGTCGATCGTCCCGCCGCCCAGGTCGACCAGGGCCACGCCCAGCTCGCGCTCCTCCGGGGTGAGCACCGCCTCGGCGGCGGCGAGCGGGCCGGCGAGCAGGTCGCGCACGTGGAGCCCGGCGCGATTGCAGCACTTGATCAGGTTCTGCCCCGCGCTCACCGCGCCGGTCACGATGTGGACGCGCGCCTCGAGCCGCACGCCGGCCATGCCGACCGGCTCGCGGATGCCGTCCTGGTCGTCGACGATGAACTCCTGCGGCAGGACGTGGAGGACCTCCTGGTCGGTCGGGAGGGCGACCGCCCGAGCGGCGTCCACGACCCGCTCGACGTCCCCCGCCGCCACCTCGCGGTTGCGGACCGCGACCACGCCGTGGCTGTTGAAGCCCTTGATGTGGCTCCCGGCCGAGCCCGCGATCACGCTGCGGATCTCGCAGGCGGCCATCAGCTCGGCCTCCTCGACCGCCCTGCGGATCGCCTCCACCGTCTTCTCGATGTTGACGACGACGCCCTTGCGGAGCCCGCGCGACGCCGCCGTCCCGATGCCGACGATCTCGACGCCGCCCTCCGCCACCTCGGCGACGATCACGCCGATCTTGTAGGTGCCGACGTCGAGACCGATCACGAGCGGGTTCTTCTTGGCCATGCGCCTCAGGTCGCGCGCCGCGCCGGCAGAGCCGCCCTCGCCGGATGCGTGCGCACGATCACCTCGTCGTCGAACTGGAGGTTCACCGCGACGATCTCGGGCTCCCGGCCGGCCCAGAGCGCGAGCACGCGGGGCAGGCGGGCGAGCTTCGCCCCGAAGCCGCTCCACCCGAGCTCGATCGGCACCGACGGCCGCATGGGGAGGAGCGTCAGGCCCCGCACGCGGTCCACGTGCACCTCGGAGACTCCGAGGCCCCCGCTCTGCCGGACCAGCGCCAGGGCCCGATGCAGGGCGCGCGGGCCGAACCGCTCGCCATCCTTCAGGTCGGCCCGGGCGAGGCCGGTGAGATACGGGAAGTCGCGCGCGTCGTTCGCCCCCACCGAGGCGAAGAGATGGCCGTGCGGGGAAACGTAGTACTCGCCCTTGCCGTCCTCGAGGGCGACGATCGCGAGCGGCCGCTCCTCGCGCACCTCGATCACGACCCGGTGCGGCAGCTCGCGGCGCACGCGCGCCGAGCGGATCCAGCGGTGCGCGGCGAGGCGAGCCTCCGCGGCGGCCGCGTCGACGTCCCAGATGCTCATGCCGGGCTCGATACCGGCCGCGGCGCGGACCTCGTCAGCGAGCAGGCGATGGTGGTCCCGCACCACCACCTCCCGCACGGCGAAGTACGGATGCCGTGAGGCCGCGTCGCGCAGGTGCGGCCAGGCGACGAGCGCGAGCCCGATCGTGAGCGCGCCCGACAGCGCGACGGGGAGCGCGCGCTTGAGCGCGCGCAGGCCCGGCCCGGTCCCGCGGTGACGGTTCCGCCGCGGCGCGAGGAGCCGTGCTACCAGCTCCCGACGAGCTGAACCTCTGGCTCCAGCCATACCCCGCTCCGCTCCCACACCACCCGCTGGGCCACGTCCATCAGCGCCTTCACGTCCGCGGCGCGTGCCCCGCCCTCGTTCACGATGAAGTTCGCGTGCCGCTCCGAGACGCGGGCCCGCCCGGCGCGCGTGCCCTTCAACCCGGCGATCTCGATCAAGCGCCCGGCGTGATCGCCCTTCGGGTTCTTGAAGATCGAGCCCGCGTTCGCCTTGCCATGGGGCTGGGCGGCCGTGCGCTGCGCGCGCACCTCGTCCATGCGCTCCCGGGCCGTCGCGTCACGGCGCAGGCGCAAGCGCACCGCGGTCACGACGAAGCCCGGCGGCAGCGCCGAGCGCCGGTAGCCGAAGACGAGCTCGCGGCCGGGCAGCGCGTGCGCCCGGCCGTCGCGACCGAGGCCTTCCACGGCTGCGACCACGTGTGCCACTTCGCCGCCGTAGGCGCCCGCGTTCATGAAGAGCGCACCGCCCACCGTGCCCGGGATGCCCTCGGCGTACTCGAGGCCGGCCAGGCCGCGCGCCACCGCCGCGCGCGCGAGACGTCCGAGCTGCACGGCGGCCCCGGCGTGGATTAACTCATCTGGGGGCCCGTCCGGTGCTCGCGCGCTCCGCGCGCTGCGAACTAACTCAGGCGCGGCGCCCGCCGCGCCCCCCAGACCCCGTCGGCCGGCTCGCGCGCTCTCGCGCTCGGCCTCCCAGTCGATGCGGGCGAAGCCCCGGCCGAGCTTCACCACCACGCCGCGCATGCCGCCGTCGCCAACCAGCACGTTGGAGCCGCCGCCGAGGAGGGTGAGGCGCGTGCCGAAAGCCGCCGCGGTCGCGAGCACGTGCGCCAGCTCGTCCGCCGTGTCGGGCAGCACGAGCAGATCCGCCGGACCCCCGATGCGGAACGAGGTGTAGCGTGCCAGCGGCTCCCCCGGCCGCGCCCGGTCGCCGAGCCGCGCGCGGATCGTGTGCATGAGGGCAGCGGGGAGCGTGTCGGACATGGCTAGTGGATGGCGGGGACGGCGACCCCCGAGCGCAGCAGGTCGAGGAGCTCGTCGCCGGTGCGGTGGATGTCGCCCGCCCCGAGCGTGAGCACGAGATCGCCCGGGCGCACGAGCTCGCCGAGCGCCTCCGCCACCCGCTCGCGCGCCGGGACGTAGTGCACGTCGAGATGCCCGCGCCGCCGGAGCGCCTGGTAGACGGCGTCGGTGGACACGCCCTCGATGCGCTCCTCGCCCGCCGAGTAGACGTCGGTCAGCACGAGCGTGTCGGCGTCGTCGAACGCCTCCAGGAACTCGTTGAAGAGGTCGCGCGTGCGCGTGTAGCGGTGCGGCTGGAAGGCGACCACCAGGCGGCGCGGGAAACCCTCGCGTGCGGCGCGCAGCGTGGCGCGGATCTCCTCGGGGTGATGGCCGTAGTCGTCGACCACCAGCACGCCCTGCTCCTCGCCCTTCACCTCGAAGCGGCGGTGGATGCCTCCGAACTCCTCGAGCGCGTGGACGGCGATGCGGAAGGGGATCTCGAGGTCCTCGGCGACCGCGAGCGCGGCGAGCGCGTTGAGCGCGTGGTGGCGCCCGGGCATGCGCAGGCGCACGGGTCCGAGCCGTCGCTCGCCGCGCCACACCTCGAAGACGGTCTCGAGGCCGGTGACGCGGAGGTCGCGCGCCTGCCAGTCGGCGTCGGGCGCGGTGCCGTAGGTGACGAAGCGCTTGCGCACCTGCGGCAGGAGGGCGCGCACGTTCACGTTGTCGATGCAGAGCACGGCGAGGCCGTAGAAGGGCACGCGATGGATGAACTGGAGGTACGCGTCGCGCAGCCGCTCCATCTCGCCGTAGTAGTCGAGGTGCTCGCGATCGATGTTGGTCACCACCGCGATGATGGGCGAGAGGAGGAGGAAGGTGCCGTCGCTCTCATCCGCCTCCGCGACCAGGAACTCGCCCTGCCCCAGGCGCGCGTTGGTGCCGAGCGCGCGCAGCTTGCCGCCGACGACCATGGTCGGGTCGCGCCCCGCCTCGCGTAGCACGGCGGCCGTGAGTGAGGTGGTGGTCGTCTTCCCGTGGCTGCCGGCGACGGCCACGCCGTACTTCATGCGCATCAGCTCGGCCAGCATCTCGGCGCGCGGGATGACCGGGATCTTGAGCTCGCGGGCGCGCGACACCTCCGGGTTGGCGTAGGTGACCGCCGAGGAGATGACCAGCACGTCGACGTCCTCGCTCAGGTTTGCCGCGTCGTGCGCGCCGAGATGCACGCGCGCGCCGAGCCGTTCGAGCCGCCGTGTCGTCTCGCTCTCCACCACGTCGGAGCCGGAGACGACGTAGCCGAGCGTGAGCAGCACCTCCGCGATACCGCTCATGCCGATGCCGCCGATGCCGACGAAGTGGACCCGGCGCTTGCGCCCGTTCACCGCCGTGCTCCCCGGGCGGGACAGCCCGAGCCACCCGCCCCAATCCCCGACCCCGCCCTGAAGCCCCACCACGCTCGCACCCTATTAGAGAACCGCGCTCTGCTCTTCAAGGGCTCAGGCTCCGCGCGCGCAGTTTTGTGCGCGCGGCTCACGCCGCGGCGAGCCGCAGGCACTCCTCCGCGACACGCTCGGCGGCGTCGGGGCGGCCGAGCGCGCGGGCGTGAGCCGCCATCGTCGCCCGCCTGCCGGCGTCAGCGAGGAGCGCGCGGAGCGCCGTGGCCAGACGCTCGCCGTCGAGCGCCGCATCGAGGATCATCTCCGCCGCGCCGGCCCGCACCAGCACCTCGGCGTTGCGCCGCTGGTGGTCGTCGGCCGCGTAGGGGTAGGGAACCAGGATCGCCGGCAGGCCCACCGCGGTCAGCTCGGCGCAGGTCGTGGCGCCGGCGCGGGCGACCACCAGGTCGGCCGCCGCATAGGCCGCGCCCATGTCCGCGATGAAGGGCTCGACCCGCGCGGCGAGCCCCCGCGCCGCATAGGCGGCGCGCACCGTCTCCAAGTCGGCCGCCCCCGTCTGGTGGGTGAGGTCGAGGCCGGCTAGCGTCGGGGCGAGGGGGCCGAGCGCGTCCAGCATCGCCTGGTTCAGCCGGTGCGCCCCGGCGCTGCCGCCGAAGACGAGGAGGCCCGGCCGCGCGCGGGGCGGACGCGGCCGGATCAGGTCGGCGCGCACCGGGTTCCCGGTGTGGACGGCCCGGGCGCGCGGCAGAAACGCGATCGACTCCGCGAACCCGACGCAGATGCGCCGGGCGAGGCGCGCGAGGAGCCGGTTCGCGGCCCCGGGCACCACGTTCTGCTCGAGGAGCACGGTCGGGATGCGGCGAAGCGACGCGGCGATCACGACCGCGACCGAGGCGTAGCCG
>JBKPBB010000073.1:0-4471 GCA_046744245.1 Thermodesulfobacteriota bacterium | reverse complement strand
CCCCCCCCCCCCCCCCCCCCCCCCCCCCCCCCCCCCCCCCCCACCCCCCCCCCCCCCCCCCCCCCCCCCCCCCACGCCACAGCACTCGTCGGCAGCGTCAGATGTGTATAAGAGACAGGCCCTCGCCTCCTCGGGCGGCGGCTCGACGCCCGCCCCCGCGAGCGCGCGGAAAGAGAGCCGGCGGAAGCCTACCCCCAGGCTGGTCGCCACGTCGCCCACCGCGTCGAACGCCTGGTCGTCGGTGACGATCTCGAGCAGGTCGCCCGGCCGCGCCTGCGCGAGCCAGACGCCAGCGTCGACCGCGATGCGGAGATCGCTCCAGTCGCGCACGCCGACCGACGGCGCGCTGTGCACGAGGTGCGCGCCGCGCTCGGCGAGGAGGCGCGCCGTGTCGTGGTTTACCACCCGCCAGTTGCCGACCGCGACCAGGTCCGTCGTGCGCATCATGCGATCGATGTCGAGATGGGCGAGCACGCGCGCGACGTGGTCGGCCCGGCTCGAGTTCTCGACGTCGAAGAAGATCCCGCGCCGCACCGACGGACGCGGCCGCTCGGGCTCGGGCGGCAGCACGCGCGCCGCGAAAAGCGGCTCCGGGTTGGAGGTCGCTACGGGCTCCACCAGCGCGGCCTCGGCCGGCGGTGGCGCGGCGGGCTCTGGCGCGGAGGGCTCTTCGAGCGGGAGGTCGAGTGGCGCTTCGGCCGCCGGCCGGCTTCTGCCGCCGCGGCGCCGCCGGGCGGGCTTCCTTCCTGTGGTCACGGCACGCACCATAGCAAACGCGGATGACGCGGGCGACCGCTCCGCGACGAGGATGGCAACCCTTTCGACGCTTCCCGGCGCGGCAGGCCCGGCAGAGCGCGCGCGCCATTCCCCACGGCACAGCCGATACTGACTCCCGTCGATGGGCACTCCACCTTCAGAGCCTCGCCGACCTGGCCGCGATCACGGTCGGCCTCGGCGTCTCCGTGCACCGCACGGTGAGACCCTCGCGTGTCTCGCGACGACTCATCGGGCGAAGTGTGCTATGGGCGCTTCGCCATGCCGCTCGCCCCCGACGCCGCCGCGGCGCTACGGAGCGCCAAGCAGATATATGTGGCGACGCGACGCGCCGACGGCACGCCGAGCAAGGTCGTGCCGGTCTGGTTCATCCTCGACGGCGAGGCGGTCTACTTCACGACCGGCCCCGAGAGCCACAAGGCGCGACGCATCGCGCGCGGGAGCCCGCTCCTCGTCTGGGTCGGACGGCCCGATGGCCCGCACTTCGTCGGCCGCGCCGAGCTGGTGCGCGATCCCGGGGTCGCGGCCCGCATGGCGCCGGTCTACGACGAGAAGTACTGGATCTCGTGGCTCGGCTTCTTCCGCCCGCGGCCGGAGCGCGTGCAGGCCGGGAAGACCGTGATCGTCAGGGTCACGCCGGGAGGGACACCATGACGACCAGCCGCCCCGTGCGCGCCGCCTTCGATCAGGGCCAGGTCCCGACCGTCGCCTGCTTCAGCAAGGCGACCGTCGCGCTGGGCGTCGATCTCGACCGGCTGCTCGGCGCGCTGCAGAAGTTCGTCGATCGGCATCTCGCGCCGGTGTGGGGCACGCCCGCGCGGCTCGCGCGCTCGAGTGGCTTCGTGCGGCGCGCGTGGGCCATGGTCTTCCTCGACGACGCGGACGTGAAGGACGCGCTCGCCTACCACGACTTGACGCCCGACGGCTTCCCGCTCGCGAAGATCTTCGTCCGCACGACGCTCCGCAACGGCGACAAGGTGAGCGTCTCCGCCGCGCACGAGCTGGCCGAGATGCTGGTCGACCCGGCCATCAACCTCGCCTCCACCGGGCCGAAGAACATGCTCTACGCCTACGAGACCGCCGACCCGGTCGAGTCCGAGGAGTTTCCGGTCGACGGCGTCCCGATGACCGACTTCGTCTACCCCTCGTACTTCGAGGCGTTCCGGAAGCCAGGCTCGACGAAGTTCGACCACCTGGGAAAGCTCCGGCGCCCGTTCCAGATCCTCCCCGGCGGCTACCAGATCGTCTATCGCAACGGCCGCTGGGGCCAGATCTACGGCTCGACGGCGAAGGCGCGCCGCTTCGCGGCCGAGGACCGCCGCGGCCATCGCAGCACGTACCGCGGGCACCCGCCCGTGCGGCGCTCCGCGGCCCGCTGGGGCGAGGTGCTCGAGACGTACGCCGCGCACCCGACCGCGCCGCCGCCGCTCCCGATCGGCGCGTAAAGCCTCAGCGCGCGCGCGGCACCGCGTCGGCCACCACCTCGCGCCGGTCGGCGTCGTAGCGCATCGCGAGCTCGCCGCGTGCGATCGCGAGCAGCGTCTCGCCGACCAGCGTGCGCCGCCAGCCGCGCACCACCGCGACGTCGTCGAGCGCACCTCGGTCCAGCGCGTAGGCCCCGAGCGCGTCGATGTCGCGGCCGCTCGCGATCACCTCGGGCGCGATGTCCTCGCGCTCGGCGACGGCCTGCACCGCGGCGCGGAGCAGCGCCACGAGCCCGGGCGGCGGTCCCTTGTGCCGGTGGCGCTCCGGCGGCTCGGGCCAGCGCTCGGGCGGGCAGGCGACGCCGGCGCGGATCGCCGCCAGGAGGCCCTTCGCGTGGCGGTCGACCGTGCCGCCGGTGAGCCCGCGCACCTGCTTGAGCTCCTCGACGCTCGCGACCGGCCGCGCCGCGAGCGAGGTGAGCACGATGTCGTGGGCGATGAAGTTGGGACGGATGTTGGCGCGCGCCGCGCTCCGCTCGCGCCACGCGGCCAGCTCGCGCAGCACCGCCAGCTCGCGCGCGCCGAGGCGCTGCCAGCCCTTCACCGTCCGGTAGCGCTCGTCGTCGGGCATGTCGGCGAAGCGGCTCGCGTCCTCGAGGGCGCGCAGCTCCTCCTCGACCCACCCCGTGCGCCCGCGCTTCTCCAGGTCGGCGCGCAGCCGGTCGTACAGGGGCAGGAGGTGCACGACGTCCTCGCGCGCGTAGACGAGCTGCTCGGGCCTGAGCGGGCGGCGCGTCCAGTCGGTGTAGGTCTGATCCTTCTTGATGCGGACCTTCAGCACGCGCTCGAGGAGCATGGTGAGCCCGACCTGGAGGCCGTAGCCCAGGAAGGCGGCCACCACCTGCGTGTCGACCACGCCCCGCACCGGGGCGCGCATGAGCGAGGCGAAGATCTCCAGGTCCTGGCCGCCCCCGTGGAGGACGACGGGCACCTTGGGGTCGCGGAGCAACGGGAGGAGCGGCGAGAGGTCGGGCACGGCGAGCGCATCGATCACCGCCGCGCTCTTGTCGGTCGCCACCTGGACGACGCCCAGGGCCGGGCGGTAGGTCCGCTCCCACACGAACTCGGTGTCGATGGCGAGCCGGCCGCCTGCGCGCACCTCGGCCGCGAGCCCGGCGAGCTCGTCCGCGGTGGCGAGGAGCGGCGGGGGGGGGGACACGGGCGTTCGCTACCCCGAGGCGCCCTCGCCTCGCAACCCCTCGACGGAGGTCGTCGGTCCTTGCTATCGGGGAACGATGGCAGAGCAGGACCTCGATCGCTTCCGCAGCGAGCTGCGTGGCTGGCTCGAGCAGAACGTCCCGCACGATCTGAGCCCCGAGCACGCCGCCAGGCTCCCCGAGGACGAGCGCATCCGGCGCCTGCGCGCCTGGCAGCGGAAGCTGGCCGAGGCGCGCTGGGTCGGCATCACGTGGCCCAGGGAGTACGGCGGGCGCGACGCCGGCATCCCCGAGCAGATCGTCTACGTCGAGGAGATGGCGCGCGCCAGGGCGCCCGAGATCATCGGCAACCTCGGCATCGGCATCGCGGGTCCGCCCATCCTCGCCTACGGCAGCGAGGCGCAGAAGCGGCGCTTCGCCCCGCGCATCCTCACCGCCGACGACCTCTGGTGCTTCGGCTTCTCCGAGCCCGGCGCCGGCTCGGACCTGGCCTCGCTGCGCACGCAGGCGCTGCTCAGGGGCGACTGGTTCGAGGTGACCGGCCAGAAGGTGTGGACGACGCTCGGGCACCACGCCGACTGGTGCATGCTCCTCTGCCGCACCGACCCCGAGACCAGGCGCGCCCAGGGCATCTCCTGCCTGCTCGTCGACATGAAGAGCCCCGGCATCACGGTCCGTCCGCTCCGCCAGATCACCGGGGAGGCCGAGTTCAACGAGATGTTCTTCGACGCCGTGCGGGTGCCGCGCGAGAACCTGCTCGGCGAGCTGCACGACGGCTGGAAGGTCGCGGTCGCGGCGCTCCAGAACGAGCGCGGCATCCTCTACGTGGTGAGCATGCAGATCCTCCTGAAGCAGGCGCGCGACCGGCTGCTCCAGCTGGCGCGCGAGCGCGGCGCGGGACGCGACGCGGTGCTGCGGCAGGACGTGGCCCGCGTCTACCTCGGCACCGAGGTCTTCCGCATGACCTGCCAGCGCACCCTCGACAAGCTGCTCCGCATGGGGATGCCCGGGCCCGAGGCTTCGATCATCAAGCTCCACTGGACCGAGCTCACGCAG
>JBKPBB010000440.1:0-4311 GCA_046744245.1 Thermodesulfobacteriota bacterium | reverse complement strand
GACCGAGGAGGCGGACGTGCGCCCGGTCGAGGCCGATCTCCTCCTCGGCCTCGCGCAGCGCGGTCGCGGCCAGGTCCGGATCCTCGGGATCGTGGCCGCCGCCGGGGAACGCGATCTGGCCCTGATGGTGCGGCAGGAGGTTCGAGCGCCGGGTGAAGAGCAAGCTCGGCTCGCCGTCGACGGCGAGCAGCGGCACGAGCACGGCGGCGACCGTCTTGCCGGGCGGCGCGAGGACGATCCGCTGGCGTCCGGCGAGCGCGGCGGCGAGCGTGGTCACGAGGGCCTCGGTCACCGGCGCCTTCCTACCATCTGTGCTATGACACCTCCATGGGCGCGGCGGGCCACACGATCGTTCTCCGCTATCACGAGATCGCGCTCAAGGGGCGCAACCGGCCCTTCTTCGTGCGCCGCCTGGTGGAGAACGTCGAGCGCGCCACCGCCGGGCTCCCCGTCGGGCGCGTGCGCCGCGCCTCGGCGCGGCTGCTGCTCCCGCTCGCCGACACGGCCGCCTGGCCCGCGGTGCGCGAGCGCCTCGCGCGCGTCTTCGGGGTGGTCAACTTCGCGCTCGCGCACGAGCACGTGCTCGCCACGCGCGGAGGCGACGCGGCGGCCGAGCTGGTGCGCCTGGGCGAGGCGATCGTCGCGCGCCTCGAGGGTGTGGCGCTGCCGAGCTTCCGCGTGCGCACCAAGCGCAGCGACAAGCGCTTCGCGCTCACCTCGCCCGAGGTGAACACGGTGCTCGGGCGCATGATCCAGGCCGCGACCGGGGCGACCGTCGACCTCGACGCCGCCGCGCTCACGGTCGCGGTCGACATCCTCCCCGGTCGCGCCTTCTTCTCGCTCGAGAAGGTGCCGGGCGCGGGCGGGCTGCCGGTCGGCTCGAGCGGGCGGGTGCTGGCGCTCCTCTCGGGCGGCATCGACTCGCCGGTCGCCGCCTGGCGCATGATGCGGCGCGGATGCCGCGTCGACCTGGTCCACTTCCACAGCGTGCCCTTCCTCGACCGCACGAGCCAGGAGAAGGCGCGCGAGCTCGGCCGGCTGCTCGCCGCCTGGGGGCTCGAAGCCGACCTCTACCTGGTGCCGTTCGGCGAGGTGCAGCGGCAGATCGTGGCCGCCGTGGGGCGCCCCCTCCGCGTGGTCCTCTACCGGCGCATGATGCTCCGCATCGCGGAGGCGCTGGCGCGCCGGGCGGGCGCCGAGGCGCTGGTCACGGGCGACAGCCTCGGGCAGGTGGCCTCGCAGACGCTCGCCAACCTGGCCGTGGTCGGCGAGGCGGCCGCGCTGCCCGTGCTCCGCCCGCTGGTCGGCATGGACAAGAGCGAGATCGCCGCCCAGGCGGAACGCATCGGGACCTTCGAGACCTCGATCATCCCCGACCAGGACTGCTGCACGCTCTTCACGCCGCGCCACCCGGCGACGCGCGCGGAGCGGAGCGGGGTGGCGGCGCTCGAGGCGCGCCTCGACGTGACCGGGCTGGTGGCGCAGGCGGTGGCCGCGACGGAGCGGGTGCGTCTACGCGCCGCCGGCGAGCACGACGAAGAGCGTACGCACGGCGGGGCGCCCGAGGCGCGCGTTCAGCCGCTCGCGTAGCGCGTGCTTCAGGAACTGGAGCTCCTGCATCCACTCGGCGCTGTCGACCGCGACGAAGAGGACGCCGCGCTTCATGCGCTCGGGGCGCGCGTGGCGCGCGATGGTGGGCCCGACGACCGCGTCCCAGTGCGCCCACACGGCGTGGTCGGCGAGCCGCTCGGCCTCGGGAAGGCGACCCAGGGCGGCGCGCAGCACGTCGCCGAGGCGCGTCGGGCGATCAGCGGGCGGCCGGCGCGTTGACACTTGAAAAAAATCCTTGACAGCACAAGATGTAGTGGTGTATGAGGCCCGGCACCGCAAGATACGGGGCACTGCCAGGGGGGGGTTGAGCATGGCGATGGAGCCGGTTGGACGGGAGGAGGGCGCTAGGCCGAGTCCTCCGGAGCGCCCGGCGCGGCGCGGCCTGACGGTCGCGCGGCGCTTCGTCGCGGCGGGCACCGATCCGTACGAGACGGTCGAGTGGGAGATCCGCTCGGCGGTCATCTCCGGCGAGGGCGGCGAGACCGTCTTCGAGCAGCGCGACGTCGAGGTGCCGAGGCCCTGGTCGCAGCTCGCGACCAACGTCGTCGTCTCGAAGTACTTCCGCGGCCCGCTCGGCACGCCGCAGCGCGAGCGCAGCGTGCGGCAGCTGATCGGCCGCGTGGTGAGCACCGTCGGCGAGTGGGGCGAGGCGCAGGGCTACTTCGCCACGCCGGGCGATCGGGCGGCGTTCACCGACGAGCTGACCCATCTCCTCCTCCACCAGAAGGCCTCCTTCAACAGCCCGGTCTGGTTCAACATCGGCGTCGAGCCGAAGCCGCAGTGCTCGGCCTGCTTCATCCTCTCCGTCGACGACACCATGGACTCGATCCTCGACTGGTACCGCAAGGAGGGGATCATTTTCAAAGGGGGCTCGGGCTCGGGCGTGAACCTCTCGCGCCTGCGCTCCTCCCGGGAGCGGCTGGGCGGCGGGGGCACGGCCTCGGGACCGGTGTCCTTCATGCGCGCGGCCGACGCCTCGGCCGGCGTCATCAAGTCGGGCGGCAAGACCCGGCGCGCGGCCAAGATGGTCGTGCTCAACGCCGATCACCCCGACATCGTCGACTTCATCCGCTGCAAGGCGGAGGAGGAGCGCAAGGCGTGGGCGCTCATCGCCGCCGGCTACGACGCCTCGCTCGACGGGTCCGCCTATGGCTCCATCTTCTTCCAGAACGCCAACAACTCGGTGCGCGTGACCGACGACTTCATGCACGCCGCGCTCGAGGGCCGGCCGTGGAGCACGCGCTACGTCACCAACGGCGCGGTCGCCGAGACGCGCCCCGCGCGCGACCTCCTGCGCCTGATCGCCGAGGCGACCTGGCAGTGCGGCGATCCCGGCATGCAGTTCGATACCACCATCAACGACTGGCACACCTGCCCGAACACGGGGCGCATCAACGCGTCGAATCCGTGCTCCGAATACATGCACCTCGACGACAGCGCCTGCAACCTCGCCAGCCTGAACCTGATGCAGTTCGTCGAGCCGGACGGGAGCTTCGCCGTCGCGGCCTTCCGGCACGCGGTCGACATCATGATCACCGCGCAGGACATCGTGGTCGACCGCTCCAGCTACCCCACGCCCGAGATCGCGGCCACCGCGCACGCCTACCGCGAGCTCGGCCTGGGCTACGCGAACCTGGGCGCGCTCCTGATGTCGCTCGGCCTCCCCTACGACTCGGACGCGGGGCGGGAGTACGCCGCGGCCGTGACCGCGCTCATGTGCGGCGAGGCGTACCGGCACTCGGCCGCCGTCGCCGCGGTGCTCGGGCCGTACGACGGCTACGCCAGGAACCGCGAGCCGCAGCTCGGGGTGATCGAGAAGCACCGCGCCCACGCCTACAAGCTCGACCCGGCGCTCGTGCCGCTCGACCTCCTGGCCGCGGCGCGCGAGGCATGGGACGGCGCGCGCGAGGCGGCGCGCGCGCACGGGGTGCGGAACTCGCAGGTGACGGTGCTGGCGCCCACCGGCACCATCGCCTTCATGATGGACTGCGACACGACCGGCGTCGAGCCCGACATCGCGCTCGTCAAGTACAAGAAGCTGGTCGGCGGCGGGCTGCTCAAGATCGTCAACAACACGGTGCCGCGGGCGCTCCGCCGCCTGGGCTACGACGCGCGCGAGATCCAGGAGATCGTCGAGTACATCGACGAGCAGGAGACCATCGAGGGCGCGCCCGCGCTCAAGCCCGAGCACCTGCCGGTCTTCGACTGCGCCTTCAGGCCGGCGCGCGGCGCGCGCTCGATCCATCCCCTCGGGCATCTCCGCATGATGGGGGCGGCGCAGCCGTTCATCTCGGGCGCCATCTCGAAGACCATCAACGTGCCGGAGAGCGCCAGCGTCGAGGACATCGAGGAGGCGTACATCCAGGCCTGGAAGCTCGGCTTGAAGGCGGTGGCGGTCTACCGCGACGGCTGCAAGAAGACGCAGCCGCTCAACACCGCGAAGCCGGGGCGGGCCGAAGGGAGCGCCCCGGCCGTGGGGGCGGTGGGGAAGCCGGAGCCGGTTCGGCGGAGACTGCCGAACGACCGCCAGGCGCTCTGCCACAAGTTCGACGTGGCCGGGCACGAGGGCTACGTCCACGTCGGCTTCTTCGAGGACGGCACGCCGGGGGAGATCTTCATCAAGATGGCGAAGGAGGGGAGCACGATCTCCGGCCTGATGGACACGATCGGCGTGCTCACCTCCATGGCGCTCCAGTACGG
>JBKPBB010000287.1:0-2471 GCA_046744245.1 Thermodesulfobacteriota bacterium | reverse complement strand
GGCTCCGACCTCGTAGCAGCAGCCGGCAATGGCCGGGCCGATGGCGGCCTCGAGCTCGCCGGGCCGAGCGCCGAACGCCGCGCGGAGGTGTTCCACCGCGGCCTCGAGCACGCCGGCCGCCGCCCCGCGCCAGCCCGCGTGCACCGCGGCCACGACGCGGCGCCGGCGGTCGGCGAGCAGGACCGGCATGCAGTCCGCCGTGACCACACCGACCAGGAGCCCCGGCGTCCGACTCGCCAGCGCGTCGGCAGCGGGCGCCGGGCCGGCCGAGACCGCGCTCATCACGCGCGTGCCGTGCACCTGACGCGGGAGGGCGAGCGGCAGGCGCACGCCGACGCGGGCGAGGACCGTTTCCCATTCCGCGGCGGCGCAGTCGGCGGCGTCGAGGAACCCGTGGCGCAGCCCGGGCACGGCGTCCCAGGGCGCGTGCGTCAGCACGGTCCGCCTGGCAGCGGGGCGCGGGCTTCGCTATCGTGCGCCGCGTGGAACGCCGGGGCGCGGAGGGACTCAGCCTGCTCGACCTGCTGGTCGCCCTCGCGCTGCTCGCGCTCCTCGTCTATCTGGTGCGGATCGACTGGCGCCCCGCGCCGGCCGCACCGGCCGCCGCCGCTCACGGCTCGACGCGCTCCAGCCGCACCTCGGTGTAGCGCAGCAGCTCGTCGAGCGTGTGCCGCTTGTACTCGTGCTCGTAGAAGATGCGGCGGATGCCCGTGTTGATGAGCACCTTGAGGCAGTGAATGCAGGGGGTGTGCGTGATGTAGATGTCGGCGTCGCGGATGCTGGCGCCGTTCTTCGCCGCCTGCGCGATGGCGTTGATCTCGGCGTGGATGGTGCGGAAGCAGTTCTCCTCCGTCTCGCCGGAGGGCGTACGCGAGGTGTAGACGAGGCAACCCACCTCGTTGCAGTGCGGCAGCCCGGCAGGCGAGCCGTTGTAGCCCGTCGCCAGGATGTTCTTGTCGCGCACGATCACCGCGCCCACCTTGGCGCGCGTGCAGGTGGAGCGCTCGGCCACCTGGCGCGTGATGGTGAGGAAGTACTGATGCCAGCTCGGGCGCTCGCTCATGGGACGAACTTGAAGGGTTCGGGCACGAAGGTGAGCACGAATACCACGAGGGTGGCGAGCGCGGCGAGTCGGCGAGCCGGGTCGAGCGGCCGCCGGTCGTCGTCGGTGGGCGGGTGACCGAGGGAGAGGAGGACCGTGATGATGGCTGCCCACAGGAGCCAGCCTGGGAATCCGCGGACACCGAGCCAGACGAGGAAGGCGATCAGCAGCGCGGCGATCCGCGGAGTCGGCCGGCCGAGCGTCGCATAGAGCACGTGCCCGCCGTCGAGCTGCCCGACGGGGAGCAGGTTGAGCGAGGTGACGAAGAGTCCGAACCAGCCAGCGAAGGCGACGGGGTGGAGGACCACCGCGGCGGAGTCCACGTGGAGGACGATGCGGGTCAGGAACGCGGTCAGGAGCGAGTCACCGCACGCGAAGCCGTGCCACTCCTGGGGCGTGGCGAGCACGGTCGAGTGCGTCAGCCCGATCACGGTGGCGGCCAGCGCGACCACGAACCCCGCCCACGGCCCGGACGCGCCGATGTCGAAGAGCGCGCGCCGGTCGGGGAAGCGGGAGCGAATGCGAATGAAGGCGCCAAACGTGCCGACCGGGCTCAAGAGCGGAGCCGGCAGGAAGTACGGCAGGGATGCGCTCACCCGGTAGCGGAGGCAGGTCAGGTAGTGGCCGAGCTCGTGCACGAGAAGGATGGTGACGAGGGCGGCCGCGAACGGCAGCCCGCGGAGGAAGAGGGCGGGATTGGCGACCAGCTCGCGCGGCTCCACGTCGACGCCGGCCAGCGTGGCGCTCAGGAGCGTCGCGGCGAGCAGCCCGGCGTGCATGGTGAGCGAACGGGCGCCCGCCATCGGTCGCGCCGCCGCCGCGGGCGACATTTCCTCGGTCAGGCGCTCGTCGACCGCCATCACGTCTCGATCACGACCGCCGCGCCGACGCCGGCGCCGAGCTGATCGCGCGCCGAGCCCTCGCGCACCGCGATCTCGAGGAGCCCCCAGCTGTTCACGACGGCGACGGGGTCGCCGCGCCGGACCGCGGCATAGGAGGGCGCGACGCCGCGCAGGCGGACGCTCCCGATGCCGATCGACGGCACGTGGACGGCCAGGGCTGCCAGGTCGGCGGCGCTCACGTTGGTCGTCAGGTTGCCGAAGTGATCGACGTAGATCACCTGGCCGCGGAGCGCGTGCGCCTCGCGCACGACCGGCGGCAGGTCGAGCCGCTGCATGTCCCGCACCTCGCTCCCGAGCTTCTCGACGGGCGTCCCCGCCGCCAGCGCGGCAGCGACCGGCGCGAACACGTCGCGTCCGTGAAACGTCGCGCTGCGCGGCGAGAGGAAGAAGTGCTCCTCCGTCAGGTGCATGATGCGGCGGATCTCGCCGCGGGGCGCGGCGAGCGAGAGCAGCCCGTTGTCCGGGCC
>JBKPBB010000307.1:0-2597 GCA_046744245.1 Thermodesulfobacteriota bacterium | reverse complement strand
CCTCGACGTGCTCTTCATCCTGCACGCCGACCACGAGCAGAACTGCTCGACCAATACCATGCGCTCGATCGGGAGCTCGCAGGCCGACCCGCTCTCGGCGCTCGCCGGCGCGTGCGCGGCGCTCTACGGGCGCCTCCACGGCGGGGCGAACGAGGCCGTGCTGCGCATGCTGGCGGAGATCGGGTCGGTCGCGCACGTCCCCGCGTACCTGAAGCGCGTGAAAGCGGGCGAGGCGCAACTCATGGGCTTCGGCCACCGCGTCTACCGCAACTTCGATCCGCGCGGAAGGGTGATCAAGCGCCTCGCCCAGCAGGTGCTCGCGGTCATGGGCCCGAACCGGCTCCTGGACGTCGCCCTCGAGCTCGAGCGCATCGCGCTCGAGGACGACTACTTCGTCGAGCGCAAGCTCTACCCCAACGTGGAGTTCTACTCGGGCATCATCTACCAGGCGATGGGCTTCCCGGTGGACATGTTCCCGGTCCTGTTCGCCATCGCGCGCACCGCGGGCTGGATCGCGCAGTGGCTCGAGATGGTGCAGGACGAGGAGCAGAAGATCGCCCGCCCGCGGCAGCTCTACCTGGGCCGCGCGCGGCGCGACTACGTACCGCTCGCGGCGCGTGCGGCGGACGCGGCGTGAGCGGAGGGATCACGTGCTGAAGACCCGCCTCTGTGAGCGGCTCGGCATCGAGCTGCCGATCATCGCCGCGCCCATGGGCTTCGTGACCGGGCCCGAGCTGGCCGCCGCGGTCAGCAACGCGGGCGGCCTCGGCGTCATGTCGTTCAGCGGGAACCCGCCCCCCGTCCTGCGCGAGGAGATCCGTCGCTTGAAGCGCCTCACCAGCCGGCCGTTCGGCGTGAACCTGCTCCTCTACTTCCCGGTCGAGGACCAGGTCGCGGTCTGCCTCGAGGAGCGCGTCCCGGTGCTCTCGCTCTTCTGGGGCGACCCGGCGCCCTACGTCGCACGGGCGCACGCGGCGGGCGTCACGGTGATGCACCAGGTGGGCTCGGTCGCGGCGGCGCGGAGCGCGGCCGCCGCCGGGGTCGACGTCATCGTCGCGCAGGGCGTGGAGGCCGGGGGCCACGTCGAGGGGAAGGTCGGCACCATGGTGCTGGTGCCGCGCGTGGTGGACGCGGTCGCGCCCACGCCGGTCGCCGCCGCGGGCGGCATCGCCGACGCGCGTGGCGTGGTGGCGGCGCTCGCGCTCGGTGCGCAGGCGGTCGTGCTCGGCACGCGCTTCCTCGCCACGCCCGAGGCGGCGGCGCACCCGCTCTACAAGGCGAGGGTGATGGCCGCGAGCGAGGAGGACACCGTCCACACCCTGCTCTTCGGCGGCGGCTGGCCGGACGCGCCGCACCGTGTGCTGCGCACGCCGTTCGTCGAGCAGTGGCTCGCGCAGGAGCGGCGTGGACAGGAGCAGCGGCCCGACGAGCCGGTGGTGGGCGAGACGCGGATGGGGGGCGAGCCGGTGCCGGTGGCCCGCTTCATGTCGCTCCCGCCGAGCGCCGACACGACCGGCGACATCGCCGCGATGTCGCTCTACGCGGGGCAGAGCGCAGGGCTGGTCGGCGAGGTGAAGCCGGCTGCGGTGATCGTGCGCGAGCTGGCGGAGGGCGCGCGGCGCATCCTCGCGGCGCTCTAGGAGTCTGCGCCACGGCGGCCTCCGCGTGCTCCGATGGCGGCGCGTCGGATGCGCCCACGTGCCGGCGGGCCGCGTCGTCGCTACGCCAGCGGGCCGGCAGCGAAGCCATTGGTGGACTCCTGCGGAGGCTATGCGTCAGCCGCCGGAGGACAGCGGAGGACAGTCGCCGCTCGCGGGGAATGGCTGCCTGACTTGATCCTGGCCCGTCTGCGGATCCGCGAAGTGCAGGCACTCGAGGTTGTTGGGATTGGCGATCGGGACCTCGAGCCACGCCGGGTTGGTGTTGACGAGCTGGCCGGTGGAAAGGAACAGGCCGAGCTGCTGCTCCCCCGCCGTGCGCCCGGCGAGGCTCGGATCCGCGAGCCAGCCGTGCGGATCGCTTGAATAGGTCGGTGTCTTGTCGTTGCGGTAGAAGACGACCCGGTCGAAGAAGGCGCCCGCGCGAACGATCGTTCCCCCGGCCACGTCCGTCACGGTCCCGTCTGCGTACGCGATCTGGTACACGAAATTCTTGGGATTGGACGCCCACGCCGGGTCGGGTCGCAGCCGGATGCGCGGCGCGAACGTCTCCGGGCTCCCCTTGCGATCGTACCAGTTGGTGTTCGCGAACAGCTCCTGGAGGGCAGCGGCGCCCGGGTGCGTGATGACCTCGGGCGGATCGCCGCGAAGCGGCAGGTCCTCGGTGAAGCCGTCGAGCCCGGGACCACCGTTGAGGAGGCTCGGCCTCGAGATCGCGAGCTTGTCGGCCAGATCGCCGCGGAAACTCGACAGCCGCGCGATGTCGACGATGGGCCCTCCGGGCACGTTGAGCAGGCCCTGATGGAAGAGCGGGTCGGTGCCCATCAGCATCGTCCCGTAGATGCCGCCGAAGCTGAGCCCGTAGTACATGATCCTCGAAGGGTCGACGAGGTTGGTCCCGACTCCGGGGATGTCGAGGCCGGCCTGGAGGGCGCGTCC
>JBKPBB010000296.1:0-9443 GCA_046744245.1 Thermodesulfobacteriota bacterium | reverse complement strand
GACAGGATCCGCTCGCGAGTGCCGTCCTCGCGCCAGCGCGCGAGCGCGCCGTTCATGGCGGCGCGCAGCTCGTCGTCGGAGGGGCGCAGGCCCCAGCCGAGCTCCTCCCGGTTGAGCGGGTCCAGCACCGGCGCCAGCTCGCCCTCGTGGCCGGACACGAACCAGAGCAACACCGGGGCGTCGTGAATGACGGCGTCCACGCGACCCTGCTGCAGCTCCATGACCGCGGCCGCCGGGGTCGGATAGACGGACACCGAGGCGTTCCGCGCGTGCTCGCGGACGAAGCGCTCCCCCGTCGTCCCTCCCACCACGCCGACTCCGCCGGCCTTCCGCAGCACGGTCTTGCCGTCGGGGTAGCGGTCCCGGTCACCGCGCCGCACGACCGCGAGCAGGCCGGAGCGGAGATAGGGGTCG
Source organism: Thermodesulfobacteriota bacterium (assembly GCA_046744245.1). Classification (GTDB taxonomy): domain Bacteria; phylum Desulfobacterota; class Binatia; order DP-6; family DP-6; genus DP-6. Next base: position 9,029 of record JBKPBB010000296.1, on the reverse strand, counting down.
CTGAACGCCATCCGGACCTGCCGAGCCGGCGTGATCGTCATGCCCGACATGATGGCGTCGGTCCGACCCGCCAGGAGCGTCGGGATCTGGTCGTCCCAGTCCACCTCGCGGAGCTGGAGCGGCCGGCCGAGCGCACCCGCGAGGGCGCGGGCGAAGTCCACCTCCAGGCCGACCAGCTCGCCACCCTGCCGGAACGCGAACGGCGGCGAGGACGGGGTGACGCCGATCCGGAGGGGCGGGGAAGGCGGTGGCGATGGCGCGGCCGGCTGGCCGGAGCCGGTGCGGCACCCGGCGAGCGCCAGCAGGGCGAGGGCGAGAGTCACAGCCGTGCGACTGTTCCGTCCGAGCATGAGGTTCCTCCGTGACGTGGCCCTCGCCGCCGCGCCACGGCGGCAGGATGCGGCCGGCGCCCGCATAGCACGCGGGCCGGGGCGGCGTCACGCAGCGGCGAGGTCTCGAAACGACCGGACCGCGGCCGTCATCGAATCGCCGTGACCATTCCGCCGCGCGAAGGAGGGATCCGAATGACCACCACACTCGAGATCGCTGCCGGGCTGGTGCTCAGCGGCTGCATGGTGACCGCGCTCACGGTCCTCGCCGCCTTCGAGCTGGGGCGGCTGGTGAGCCGCGACGACGAGCAGCGCGAGGTCGTGCCGGCCGCGCCTTCCGCGACGCGCGTCCGGCGCGCCGCGTGAGGGGATGAAACCCGGAACCGGTCCGGCGCATCGAACCACAATGCGGACAGCCCTGGCCGCGCTCTCCCTCGCGCTCGCCCTCGGAGGGCCCCCGCCGGCCCGGGCGGGCACGGCGTTCGCGGTCGACCCCGACGCAGGCAACAACACGTTCACGGCGGTCTTCGACGCCGCGGTCGGCGAGCGCATCACGGCCGTCAGCTCGGCCGTCGCCTGCACCCTCGCCGTCGACGAGGCGAAGCTCGAGGGCAAGGCGTCCTGCTCCGTGCCGCTCACCTCCATCCGGGTCGACAACGACGACGTGAAGAGCGACCACTTCCGGCAGTGGGCGACCAACAAGACGGTCGACCCGAGGAAGTGCGTCTTCGGGCTGGAGGTGCCGGCCGTGAAGCTCGCCGAGCCCGTGGCGCCCATGAAGCCCGTCGAGTTCGAGACCGAGGGCACGTTCATGATCTGCGGCCGCCCGCGAGACGACAAGGGCCCGGAGAAGATCCGGGCGACCATCCTCTACCTGCCGGCGGAGAAGTACGACGCCGCCAGGACGCCACGCCCCGCGCGCGGCGCTCGCAAGCACGCCCGCACCATCCGCATCCGCGCCCGGATCGAGGGCTTCGACCGCGAGCGCTACCAGGTCGGTGCCCGGTGGACGGCGGGCTGGCTGGCGCGCGTGCAGCAGCTGGCCCCCGTGGTCGCGACCGAGGGCACGATCGACGTGAACCTGTTCGCGATGGAGCCGGAGGCGCAGTGACCCGCCACTGGCCGGAGTACGCGATCGAGGCGGCCTGCCTCGGCCTCTTCATGATCTCCGCCTGCGTCTTCGTGACCCTCCTCGAGCACCCGCTCTCTCCCGCCCGCGCCGCGGTCGCCGACCCCACCCTCCGCCGCGTGCTGGTCGGCGTCGCCATGGGTCTCACCGCCATCGGCCTCATCTACTCGCCCTGGGGGCAGCAGTCGGGCGCCCACATGAACCCGTCCCTCACGCTCACCTATCTGCGCCTCGGGAAGATCGCGTCCGCCGATGCCTTCGCCTACGTGCTGGCCCAGTTCGCCGGCGGCTTCTCCGGGGTCCTGGCGGCACGCGTGGTGCTCGGCAGCGCGGTGGCGGACGCGGCGGTGAACTACGCGGCCACCCTGCCTGGCCCGCGGGGTCCCGTCCCGGCCTTCCTCGGCGAGCTCGCCATCTCCTTCGGCATGATGACGGTGGTGCTCGTGGTGTCGAACTCGAGGCGCGCGCGCCTGACCGGGCTCTTCGCCGGCCTGCTGGTCGCCACCTACATCAGCGTCGAGGCGCCGCTCTCGGGCATGAGCATGAACCCCGCGCGCACCCTCGGCTCGGCGGTCCACGCCGGGCAGTGGACCGCGCTCTGGGTGTATTTCACGGCCCCGCCGCTCGGGATGCTGGCCGCGGCCGAGGTCTACCTCCGTCTCCCCGGCGCGCGCGAGGTCTGGTGCGCCAAGCTGCATCACGAAAACGACAAGCGGTGTATCTTTCGCTGCCACTATCCCATGGCGGCGCGCGCGACGGCCGACCGGACGCCGGCGGTGGTCCCCTCGCAGGCGACCACCTGAGGAGGAGCCATGGCGGACAACCACTACGACGTGATTATCATCGGCACCGGCGCGGGGGGCGGGACGCTCGCCTATCGCCTCGCGCCCTCGGGCAAACGCATCCTCCTCGTCGAGCGGGGTGGCTACGTCCCGCGGGAGAAGCAGAACTGGGACTCGCGCGCCGTCGAGGTCGAGAATCGCTACCACATCAAGGAGCCCTGGTACGACCGCGACGGCAGGGAGTTCCACGCCGGCACGCACTACTTCGTCGGCGGAAACACCAAGTTCTACGGCGCCGCGCTGATCCGGCTCCGCAGGCAGGACTTCGGCCAGGTCGCGCACCACGGCGGCGTCTCGCCCACCTGGCCGATCGCGTACGAGGACCTCGAGCCGTACTACACCGAGGCCGAGCACCTCTATCAGGTGCACGGAGTGCGCGGCAGCGATCCGACCGAGCCCCCCGCGAGCGCGCCCTACCTCCACCCGCCCCTCAGCCACGAGCCGCGCATCCAGCAGCTGGTCGACGATCTCACGCGCATCGGGCACCGGCCGTTCCACATGCCGGTCGGCGTCATGCTCGACGAGCAGAACCCGCGCCAGAGCCGCTGCATCCGCTGCGATACGTGCGACGGGTTCCCGTGCCTCGTCTACGCGAAGGCGGACGCCCAGGTGATCTGCGTGGATCCCGCGCTCACGCATCCGAACGTCACGCTGGTGACCGACGCGTACGTGGCGCGCCTCGAGACGAGCGCCTCGGGACGCGAGGTGACGAAGGTCCACGTCGAGCGGAACGGCACCCGCGAGACGTACTCGGCCGGCGTCGTCGTCGTCTCGTGCGGGGCCATCAACTCGGCCGCGCTGCTCCTCCGCTCCGCGAGCGACCAGCACCCCCGCGGCCTCGCCAACGGCTCCGACGTGGTCGGCCGCCACTACATGTGCCATCTGAACTCCATGCTCCTCGCCGTCTCCCGCGAGCCGAACCCGACCCGCTTCCAGAAGACGTGGGGCCTGAACGACTTCTACTTCCCGTCCAAGGAGTGGGACTACCCGATGGGGCACATCTCGATGATCGGGAAGACCGATGCGAACACGCTCCGCGCCGGGGCGCCGCGCATCGCGCCGGGCTGGACGCTCGAGAAGATGGCCGAGCACACGCTCTCCTTCTGGCTCACCTCCGAGGATTTGCCCCACCCGGACAACCGCGTCACCGTCGATCGCGATGGGCGGATCACCCTCTCCTACGCGCCGAACAACGAGGAGGGGCACAAGCGCCTCGTCGCGAAGCTCAAGAGCATGCTCAGGGAGATCCGCTGCCACGACCACCTGATTCCCCTGAACGCCTACATCCCGGCGCGCATCCCGCTGGCCGGCGTGGCGCATCAGAACGGTACCGTGCGCTTCGGCCGGGATCCCAAGACCTCGGCCCTCGACGTCCACTGCAAGGCCCACGAGGTCGACAACCTCTACGTCGTCGACGCGAGCTTCTTCCCCTCGAGCTGTGCCGTGAACCCGGCGCTCACCATCATGGCGAACGCGCTCCGGGTCGGTGACCACCTCCGGGAGCGGCTCGGGTGAGACGGCGCGCGCTCCTCCATGCGGCGAGCGCCCAGAACCCACGTCCGAGGAACCCCAAGCGTGCCTCGACGTGATCCAGCCCTGGTTGGCGCGAACGGTCGAAGCGGCGAGGGATGAGCGCCTGGCGCTCCTCGGCCCCGCGGGGCTGCGACCGCACCGCGTCCCCCGCGACGGGACCTGCGCGCCCGCAGACGAGGCGAGCGCCCGGGCCGCGGAGGCGGCGGGCCACCTGAATCTCTAGTCCGAACGGCGAAGGCGAGCGGCGCGCTCGCGCACGGCCGGGCCTGTTTGCAAGGGTTTTGCCCGCCAACCCCCGGCGTTCTTGGAGCGGGCGCCTGGCACCCGGCTTGCTCCTACGGCCTCCCGGCAGAGAGGGAGGAGTTCAATGGTGATCCAGGTGCTGCTCGTCGCGGACGGTCCGGACGGTGCGGCGACCACCGTCTCGACCACTCGCGCCGTGGCCCCGCCTGAACCCGCGCGGCGAAACCGGATGCCCCCCGGTCGAAAGCTCCAGGCCCCCTGCGCTCGCTTTATAAGAAGTCGAATTGTCGTGAAAATTTCGCCTTCGGCTCGCTCCGCTGCTAGCCTGGCCGTGATCGCCATCCTCGGAGTGCTGCTGGCAGGCACGGCGGTCGCCCAATCTCTCACCCCGACCTTCGTCCAGGGAGCGGCATTCTCGACCGGGTCCCGGATCCTGACGATCACCGTGCCCCTCACCCAGCCGGTCGCCGCGGGGGATCTGCTGGTCGGGTGGTTTGCCCAGTACAACGCCTCCGCGCAGGTTCAGGTATCGGACAACGTGAACGGCGTCTGGACGCGGGGGCCCGGCTCGCTTCAGTTCCTGGACAATGCGGGTGACATCGCCCTCTACTACCGCGAGAACAGCCAGGGGGCGCCCGGTGGGTTGACCATCACCGTGTCCGTCCCGTCGATCGCGTACCTGCAGGGGACCGTCGCCGACTATGCGGGCGTCGCCCTCGCCGGCTCGCTCGAGCAGATCGCCTCTGCACGCGGTCAGGGGACGGCCGTCGACACGGGTACGACCGCGGCGGTGGGTGCGGGCGAGCTCGTGTTCGCCGCCTTCGTGACCGGCGGCTCTCCCTTGACGGTGACGCCGGGCAGCAGCGCGGGTGTACCGTACACGCAGCGGGCGCGGAACTCGAGCGGCTCCTCGTTCGAGGAGGACATCACGTCGAGCGCGGCGGGCGCCCAGCGCGGGACGGCCACCTTGGGCACCGCCACCGGCTGGTACGCGGTGTGCGCCGTCTTCCATCCCGCTCTGGCCACCACCACGACCTCTACGGGGTCGACCACCACGACGGCGACCGCGACCACCACGACGACGACCACGCTCGCGGGCGCCTGCAACAACCCGACCGCGATCCCGGCCCAGGGGGGCACCTTCAGCGGCACGACGAGCGGCACGAGCTCGCAGGCAGGCAGCTGCGGCAGCTCGGGCAGCGCGCCCGAGCGGGTCTTCCAGTGGACCCCCGCGGTCTCGGGTGCGGCGACGATCGAGACGTGCGGCGCCGGCACGAACTTCGACAGCGTCCTCTACCTGCGCAGCGGAGTGTGCGCGGGCGGGGCCGAGGTCGGGTGCAACGACGATGCGTGTCTCAACTCAAGTGGCCTGTTCCGCGCCTCCCGCATCACGCCGACGGTGACCGCGGGGCAGACGTATTTCATCATCGTCGACGGGTACGGCGGAGCGAGCGGGACCTTCGCGCTCAAGGTCGCGCCTCCCGGGGGGAGCAGCACGACCACGACGACGACTACCCCGACCACCACGACCACGGCGAGCACCTCCACCACGACCACGACGAGCACCTCCACCACGACCACGGCGAGCACCTCCACCACCACGACGAGCACCTCCACCACGAGCAGCAGCACCACGACGACCACCACGCTCATGACGGCTTGCCGGCTGCCTGCGACCGGGCAGACGACATGTTGGAACAGCAGTGGAGCGGTCATCTCCTGTGCGGGCACGGGCCAGGACGGCGAGCTCCGGAAGGGGGCCCCGCTCACCTACGTCGACAACGGGGACGGGACGGTCACGGACGTGAACACCGCGCTCATGTGGGAGAAGCACTCGCACGACGGGACGGTTCACGACGATCACAACAAGTACACGTGGGCGAACGCGTTTGCGCACGTGGCGACGCTCAACAGGACGAACTTCGCGGGCCACGCCGATTGGCGGCTGCCGAACGTGCGCGAGCTGCTGAGCATCGCGACCTACCAGAACCTCATCCCCACCGTGGCCCCGGCGTTCGACAACCGCTGCTCGTCGGGCTGCGACGTGACGAGGTGCAGCTGCACGTTCTCCGGCGACACCTGGACGTCGACGTCCGAGACCGCCAGCCCGTCGAAGCAGTGGTACGTCGACTTCCAGGACGCCCAGGTGGGCACCGGGCTCGAGGGCGGTACCGGCCCGGCGCGGGCCGTGCGGGACACCTCCACCGGCTGCCCGCTGCCCGCGACCGGGCAGACGACGTGCTGGGACAGCAGTGGGAACGTGATCTCGTGCGCCGGCACGGGGCACGACGGCGAACTGCGGAGGGGCGCGCCGCTCGCCTACGCCGACAACGGGAACGGGACGGTCACGGACCTGAACACCGGGCTCGTGTGGGAGAAGCTCTCGGACGACGGGACGGTCCACGACAAGGACAACACCTACACGTGGGCCAACGCGTTCACGGGGCACGTGGCGACGCTCAACGCCACGAGGTTCGCGGGCTACACCGATTGGCGGCTGCCGAACGTGCGGGAGCTGCAGAGCATCGTGAACTACCAGAGCTCCAACCCGATGGTGTCCTCGGCGTTCAAGACCAACTGCGCGTCAGGCTGCCCCGCGACCGGGTGCAGCTGCACCGCCTCCGGCACCTACTGGTCGTCGACGTCCAGCGTCTCCAGCCCGTCGCGCGCGTGGTTCGTGAACTTCCGGTACGGCAACGTGGATGCTTTCAGCTCGAGTGGCAGCAAGAGCGTCGCGGCCTTCGTTCGCGCTGTCCGCGGCGGCTCCTGACCCACCGCCCCAGCGCGTAACCCGGCCGCGACCATCCGCATCAAAACCGTACGAACGTCCGGCCGCCTGCACGGCGCCGGCGCAAGAGGGGCAATGTCAATGGGGTCTCGACGGTCATAACGGCCGTGGTAGGGTTCGCGGGGCGGGTCGGAACGGCCAGAACGCGTGGCGTCTCTATGACTTCTACCTCCCCTCCACTGACCGGGACTACCCGATGGGGCACATCTCCATCATCGGGAAGACCGATGCCAACACGCTCCGCGCGGGGGCGCCGCGCATCGCGCCGGGCTGGACGCCCGAGAAGGTGGCCGAGCACACGCTCTCCTTCCGGAAGACCTCGGCCCTCGACGAGGGTCGGTGACCACCTCCGGGAGCGCCTCGCGTGAGGCACTCCACCAGCCTCGCCGCCGGGCTCTTCGCGCTCGCCCTCGCGGCCCCCGCGCCCGTCTGGGCGGGCAGGGCGCTCGTCCGGGCGGTCGACTCGGTCGGGATCACCGTGTCGGACATGGACCGCTCCGTACGCTTCTTCACCGACGTGCTCGGGTTCGAGCCCGTGTCGGACGTCGAGGTGGCGGGCGAGGACTACGAGCGCCTCGAGGGCGTCTTCGGGCTCCGCATGCGCGTCGTCCGTCTGCGGCTGGGCGAGGAGGCGATCGAGCTGACGGAATACCTGGCGCCGCGCGGCCGGCCGATCCCCCCGGACGCGCGCAGCAACGACCGCTCGTTCCAGCACGTTGCGATCATCGTGAGCGACATCGACCGGGCGTACCGGCGCCTGCGAGAGCATCGCGCCGAGCACGTCTCGGCCGAGCCGCAGCGCCTGCCCGACTGGAACCCCAAGGCGGGCGGCATCCGCGCCTTCTACTTCAAGGACCCGGACGGCCATGTGCTGGAGATCCTGCAGGTCCCGCCCGGGAAGGGCGACCCCCGGTGGCAGCGGCCGAGCGGCCGGCTGTTCCTCGGCGTCGACCACACGGCGATCGTCACCGGCGACACGGCGGTGAGCCTCGGCTTCTATCGCGACCTCCTCGGACTCGAGGTGAAGGGCGAGAGCGAGAACTACGGCACCGAGCAGGAGCACCTGAACGGCGTGTTCGGCGCCCGGCTGCGCATCACCGCGCTGCGGGCCGCGAGCGGGCCCGGCATCGAGCTCCTCGAGTACCTGGCGCCGCGCGACGGCCGGCCGATCCCGCCCGACGAGCGCGCCAACGACGTGGCGCACTGGCAGACCCGTCTGGTCAGCCGCGACGGCGATGCAGCAGGCTCGCTCGGCAAGGCGCGCGCGCCGTTCGTCTCCCCGGGCGCGGTCGCGCTTCGCGGCCGCGAGCTGGGCTTTGCGCAAGGGTTCCTGGTCCGCGATCCGGACGGGCACGTCCTCCAGATCGTGGAGGCGCGATGAGGGTCACCATGGCTGAGCAGGCGAAGACACCGGAGGAGCGCCGCCTCGAGGAGGACGCTCGCCGCGAACGCAACTGGAAGCGCTGGGGGCCGTACCTGGCCGAGCGCCAGTGGGGCACGGTGCGCGAGGACTACTCGCCCGACGGCGCCTCCTGGGACTACTTCCCCCACGACCACGCGCGCAGCCGCACCTACCGCTGGGGCGAGGACGGGCTCCTCGGGATCACCGACCGCGAGGGCCGGCTCTGCTTCGCGCTGGCACTCTGGAACGAGCGCGACCCCATCCTGAAGGAGCGCCTCTTCGGGCTGACGGGCCCCGAGGGCAACCACGGCGAGGACGTTAAGGAGTGCTACTTCTACCTCGACGCGACGCCCACGCACTCGTACCTGAAGGCGCTCTACAAGTACCCCCAGCGCGCGTACCCGTACGCCTGGCTGGTCGAGGAGAACCGCCGCCGCGGGAAGAACGACGCCGAGTTCGAGCTGGTCGACACCGGCGTCTTCGACGAGGATCGCTACTTCGACGTCACCGCCGAGTACGCCAAGGCGTCGCCCGAGGACATCCTCGTCCGCGTGACGATCGCGAACCGCGGCCCGGACGCGGCGCCGCTCCACGTGCTGCCCACGCTCTGGTTCCGCAACACCTGGTCGTGGGGCCGCACGGGCGAGGGCTACTGGCCGAAGGCGCGGCTCGCGCGCGCGGGCGACGGGACGATCGTCGCCGAGCACGCCTCGCTCGGCCGCTACCGGCTGGTGGCCGAGGGCGCGCCCGAGCTGCTCTTCAC
>JBKPBB010000367.1:0-3169 GCA_046744245.1 Thermodesulfobacteriota bacterium | reverse complement strand
GGACGGGATGGTGAGCCACACGCCGCACGCGGCGCATCTCGGCATCCGCGTGGTGGAGACCGGACCCGGATTCGGCGTGTGCGCCCTGCCCTTCCGCGAGGAACTGATCGGCGATCCGCGGCGGCGGGTGATCTTCGGCGGTGCGATCACGACGTTGATCGACCAGGCTTCCGGACTCGCCGTCGCCTGCGCGGTGGAGGAGCTGACGGCGATCGCCACCATCGATCTCCGGGTCGACTACCTGCGCGCCGCCGAGCCCGACGTCGAGCTGTACGCACGCTCGGATTGCTATCGGCTGACACGCAACGTCGCCTTCGTCCGCGCCGTGGCCTACGAGCGGACCCCGGACGACCCCTTCGCCAGCGCCCTGGGGACGTTCATGCTCGGCGCCAACCGCAGCGACAGCTCGTTCGAGCGGCTGATTCGCGCCAAGGAGGGCGGCGGCAAATGAATCGGATCGTCGACGCCATCCCCTACGCGCGCTTCCTCGGCGTCGAGGTCGAGCGCAGCGACGGCGCCCTCGAGTGCATCCTGCCGTTCCGGCACGAGATCGTCGGCAACCCCGCCCTTCCCGCCGTGCACGGCGGCGTTCTCGGCGCCCTCCTCGAGCTCACCGCGTTGCTGCACCTCCTCGACGACAGCGGCAGCGAGCGCGTGCCGAAACCGATCACGTTCAGCGTCGATTACCTGCGCGCGGCGGGTCCGTCGACCACGAGAGCACGCGCCGAGATCTTCAAGCTCGGGCGCCGCATCGCCAACGTTCGCGTCGTCGCCTGGCAAGACGACCGCAGCCGCCCGGTGGTCGCCGGGAACGGCAAGTTCCTTCTGTCCTGACGCGCCGTGACGCACGCCGCTAGCGAAGGAACCGCCAGTGTCGGAGCGGCGTCGGTTCACTGGCGCAAGGACGGAAGCGGACCTGCGCTGGTCTTCTTGCACGGCTTCCCCCTGTCCGGGTCCACCTGGGACCAGGTCGTCTTGCACCTTCGAGCTCGGTTTGCCTGCTACACGCCGGACCTGATCGGCCTCGGGCAATCCCACAGCACGGCGGACGACGACTATTCCTCGCCCAGACAGGCCCGCGCCTTCCAAGCGCTCCTCTCCCAGCTCGGCGTCGACTCCTACGCCCTCGTCGGGAACGACACCGGCGGCTGGATCGCCCGCGAGCTCGCCCTCATCGACGGGCCGCGCGTCTCGCACCTCGTCCTCACCAACACCGAGATCCCCTTCCACCGCCCTCCCTGGATCCCGATGTATCAGGCGCTGGCGCACCTCCCCGGATGCGGCGCCGTCTTTGGGCAGCTCCTCAAGTCCTCCGCCTTCCGTCGATCCTCCCTCGCCTTCGGCGGCTGCTTCCACGACCCGACCCGCATCGACAGCGATTTCCGCGCGCGCTTCGTCGACCCTCTGATCGCCTCGGACGCTCGCATGGACGGCGCCATGAGGTTCCTCCGGCGGATGAATTTCTCTCGGCTCGACGAGTTCAAGAACCTCCACCGCCAGCTCGCGATGCCGACGCTGTTCATCTGGGGAGCGGACGACCCCACCTTTCCCGAGCCGAGGGCCCGCGAAATGGTCGCCCAGTTCCCGAAAGTCGCGGGTTTCCACTCGGTCCCGAACGCGAAGCTGTTCCTCTACGAAGAGCATCCGGAGGAAGTCGCCCGGCTCATCGACCGCTTTCTCGCTACTACTGCACGGTGATCCCGCACTTCCGGCACGTCGTCAGCCCGTTCCGCGTATTTCGGTCTGCTCGACCTCGTCGTCGGTTTGGAGTCGGGCGTGGAATGATCGGTTGGCGTGGGCCAATCACCGCTCCTCCTCCGCCGCCTCGTAGCTCGCCACCACGTGTCCCATCACGACCGTGTAACTGAGGCTGCCCTTCTCCAAGTCGACGTCGGGGAGAAAATCCTCGTCGAGCGAGCGGAGCAGCGCCGGCACGTCCTCCTCCGTCCAGCCGAATCCCTCGAGCAGGATGACCGTGCCGGCGACGTGGCCGGAGGGAAGGTAGTGCAGGTCGACGGCCGCGGCCTCGGCCGGGACGCCGCTCGGGCCCTCGAGGAAGGCGAGGAAGCGCTCCGAGGAGGGCGTCCTCAGCGTCCGCTTCCAGCTCACCGTGCCCTTCATCGCCAGACCGCCAACGAGGCGAGCGCCGTGAAGAGCAGACCGGCCATCGTGAGAAGCACCATGCAGCCCGCCGCGCGCCGGCTGGTGCGATAGCCGATGCCCGTGCCCGGGAGGCTGAACGTAGTGTACCGCCGGCCGCGCGAGGAGAGGCCCGTGCGAAAGCCGCGTGTGCCGACCGAGTAGCCGATGCCGGACTTGCCGAGGTTGACCCGGAAGGGGCCGACGTTGACGGACTTGCGGTAGTAGAAACCCATTCGGCTGGTGTGGATTGTCCAGCGCATGTAGCACACCGGGCCGTCCGGAGCGCAACGCGCGCGTCAATCTCCGCAGGTGAGCGCGCCCGCCTCAGGACGGAAAGCTGCCCACCCCGCCGGGGCCCGGCGGTGGTCCACCGCCGGGGCCGATGCTCGGCGCGGCATCGAGAGTCCAGACGCTCGCGCCGGCGCGCGTGAATCACCACGCCGGCCGCCCGTCTGAAAGCGCGGATGGGCCGGTCGATTCCCGCTCTGGCGGCAGTCCTGCTCGGCGCGGGGCTGGCGGCGGCCGGGCCGGGCGCCCCGGGCTTCGCCTTCAACCGAGTCTCCGTGCAGCTCGGGGTGCGCCTCACCGAGACGACCGCGCAGCTTCGCGAGGCCCTCGGCGTCGAGGCCGACCGCGGCGCGCTCGTCCTCGAGGTCGAGCCCAAAGGCCCGGCGCACAAGGCAGGTCTGCGGGCGGGCGACGTGTTGACGCGCATCGCCGGGAAGCCGGTGGGGGACGCGGCCGACGTCTTCGACGCCCTCGACGGCCACGAGCCCGGCGACGAGGTGCCGGTCGACTACGTGCGCGGGGGCAAGGCCGCGAGCACCCGGGTGGCGCTCGCGCGGGCCCGCGGCTCGCGCATGCGCCTCGGCCGCTGGTCCTTCCAGGTCCCCGGCTTCGAGCTGCCCCCGGACGTGGAGCAGGAGCTCCGCCGCTTTCAGGAGCGGGTCGAGCGCCAGCTGAAGGAGCTCGATCAGCGGCTGCGCCGCTTGGAGGGCAACGAGCGTCCTGACCGGACGGGACTCGG